>NZ_JBIKBQ010000122.1:0-11802 GCF_058122085.1 Luteolibacter sp.
CTCATCGCGCTCAAAGCCCGCCACGCCAGCCACCTCTCATGGCCGGCGATCTTCGAGCTCTCAGGCACGAAATCCTCCATCCCCTACAACATGGTCTGCAACAATGACTTCAAATGAAAAAGCCGTGGTGCTGACCTTGAGTCCGTGCAGGACTGTCACGATTGCCTTCATGGTTTCCGCGCTGCTTTTGTCCGGTAGCCGGTGAAGTCTCCCGATACGGCTTTTCCGCTCATAGACCGAGAGCAGGAATCCGCTTCCCGCTCCACCCTGAATGAGGTCTGCCTCCCAGTCACCGTAGCGCTTCCGGCGGGAAACGACCGCCGGTCTTTTTTCGATGTCCACCCGGTTCGGGATCTTCTCTCCGCGCCCGATCTTGCTGCGTCTGCGGTAACGGCGCTGGCTGTTGATCCTGAGATTGAGCGCCAGATCGCCACCGGCCTTTCTGTCATCCGCAATGTGTTGATAGATCGTCTCATGGCTGACCTTCAAGTCACGAAGAGCGAGTGACTTGCTGATTTGATCAGGGCTATGCTTGATTCTCAGCCGTGCCTCGACCTCGTCCTGGATCATGCCAACCATCACCTTCGGGCGGGTCCTTTTCTGGGTTCTTCGTCGTCAACGCATGACGGAACGATGGCGGAGCTTGAGTTCGAGATAGTCCAAATCGCGGTATCCGCAGGCCTTGTGGACCATCCTTGCAATGAGGTTGTTGAATCCTCCGATAAGACCTGATGTCAATCCGTGTTTCACGAACCCACAAACCTTTTCGCTTTGCTGCCTGAAGCCCCTTGCAAGCCGCTGGAAGGGGTAAGCGGTCAACCGGTGTCCCCTTTCTGGGTCAGTCCCCGCAGTAGAACAAATGCGCCTTCCTTGATGGAAAAATGTTACGCTGCGGGGACCCCAGAGACTGACCCCAGAGATCCCCGGAAACCGCAGACGAAGCGCCGACGCTAGACCGCCCGCCCGCGCCTGTCCATCGCAGAGTTGGGCTCTCACCAGGCCCTTCCCTTCCCGCCCCTTCCACGCTATACCTCCTCCCATGTCCAAGCCCCTCCTCGCCATTTGCTCCCTTTCCCTCGCCGCATCCGCACCTTGGCTCCCCTCCCTATCAGCCGAAACAAAAGCCACCCCGCCCGCCTGCGCCACGCAAACCGCAGACCCCGCCATCGACGACCACCATCTCAAATCCACTTTCGAAACCGCACTCGGCAAACTCAGAGACGAAGAGAAAACCCGCCCCGCCGAAGACCTCATCAAAGAACTCCGCGAACGCGCCACCCATCCCCTCCGCCTCGCCACCACCCCCCACGCCGGACCCCAAATCTCACGCGCTGAAATCTACCGGCGCAGCCTCAAAAGCTCCCTCATCTTCGGCCACATCTACAAGTGCGACAAATGCAGCAAATGGCACGGAAACGTCGCCGGCGGCTTCATCCTCACCCCGGACGGCCTCGCCGTCACCAACTTCCACGTCATCAACAGCCCCAAAGCCGCCGCCTTCGGCGCCATGACCGCCGACGGAAAAATCTACCCCGTCGCCGAAATCCTCGCCGCATCCGAGGCCGACGACGTCGCCATCTTCCGCCTCGAAGGCGCCGCAGACCTCACCCCGCTCCCCGTCTCCGTCGCCGCCAAACCCGGCGAAGAAGTCACCGTCGTCAGCCACCCCAGCGGCCTCTTCTACTCCCTCACCCAAGGCGTCGTCTCCCGCTACTCCGTCCTCAAACCAAACCCCGGTGCCCGCCCCGTTCCGTCCCTCGAAATCACCGCCGACTACGCCGCAGGATCCAGCGGCTCCCCCATCTTCGACTCCCTCGGAAACGTCATCGGCCTCGTCAAATCCACCCGCTCCCTCTACTACAACGAGGGAAAAGACGGCACCAAAGAAAACCTCCAGATGGTCATCAAAACCTGCGTCCCCGCCTCCTCGATTCCGATGCCCCCAAGGATCCCAGTTCTCCCAGGACCCCATAGCCCTCCGCATCCCCCATTTCCTTCCCCCATTCCCGCTCTAACCCCAAATCATCAGCAAATACATTAATTATTGAATTTTTGATATTTCGGGATATTATTGAACGTGGTGCCGGTGCCTGAACTCCCGCCCCTTCCATCCCGTGAACCTGAACCAAGCCGATCTCCCCCACATCGTCGTCGGATCTTGTATGGAGGTCCACCGCCAACTCGGCCCCGGCCTCGTCGATTCCGCCTACCGCGACTGTCTCGCCCGCGAATTCCAACTCCGCGAACTCGTCTTCCAGCGCGATTTTCCGCTCAGTTTCACCTACAAAAGCCGCCTCATCCACGCGGCCGACACCCTCGACTTTGTCGTCGAAGGCACCTTCCTCGTCCACGTCCTCGCCCTTCCCGCCCACGAGTTCTCCCTCCTCCACAAAGGCCGTCTCGTCACCCACCTCAAGCTCGCAGACATCCCCTCCGGCCTCCTCGTCAATTTCAACGTCGAGAACCTCCGCCTCGGCATCAAACGTGCCATCGTTTCCCGGGATGGCAGGTTCACCGAACCCGCATATTCCGCCTGATCCGGGTTTGCACTCGACCTGATTCCGGCTATCCTTCTCTCCCGCGAGCACGCGCGTGCATTCTGATGATTCGGAAGGGTGGCTGAGCTTGGTTTAAGGCACACGATTCGAAATCGTGCGTAGGGGAACCTACCGTGGGTTCAAATCCCACCCCTCCGCCATTGTCTAGCACGATACCCGCAAAGCCTTATCAATCAAAGGATTGCGAGCCATCACCGGAAACCGCGACAGGTTTTCCACACAAAATTCCACACAAGTTGACTCGGAAACCCGAGTCGATGACTAGGAAACGCAAACGCCGTAGTGCAATCGTGGAAATTGGAACAGGTCCGACCAAGGTCAGGATCTACACGATCAACCGAAAGGATGGATACGAGCAGTTCACCCTCGCATGGAAGGAGGGCGGCAGCCGACGGACCCGCTGCTTCTCCTGCATGGACGAGGCCAAGATGGTCGGCCAGCAGGTGACCGTCCGGCTCATCAACGGCGGCTCCGATACTTGCGAGGCGACCCGCCGTGACATCGACATTCTTCGCCACTGCGAGCGCACCGCCACCGAGTTCGGAGTGACGCTGGCGGCCGCCATCGAGGAATGGGCAAGCGCCCGGCGCACTGCCGGCAACGTCCCGCTTTCGGACGCCGTCCGGTTCTACGCAGCAAACCGCGCTGACTTGTTCCCGACTCGCAGCAATGTCCAAGCCGCCGCTGAGTTCTCCGTATCCCTCAAGCGGAAAGGCGTGAGCGCCATCTATGTCCGGAACGCGACGGCCAGCTTGAAGCGGTTCACGGACGCCGTTTCTGGAAACATCGCAGACGTCACGGTGGCCGACATCACCCGGTTCCTCGATGGACTCAAAAAGCTCGGTCCAGTCAGCAAAAACGGCATCCGCCGCAACATCGTCACCATGTTCGGGTTCGCTAAAAAGCAAGGATACCTGCATCCCGACCGCAAGACCGCTGCCGAGCAAACCGACTCGTTCAAGGAAATCGAGAAGGAGATCGCCATCTTCACCCCCGAAGAAATGGAGAGCCTCCTGCTCACCGCCCACGCCCGCATCCTGCCGCTCATCGCCATCGGTGGATTCGCCGGCATCCGATCAGCCGAGGTCGCACGGCTCGAATGGAAGGACATCAAGTGGGATCGCGGCCACATCGAACTGGCCGGAAGCAAAGCCAAGACGGCGGCAAGGAGGCTGGTTCCGCTATCGGACAACCTAAAGGCGTGGCTTGCCCCCTGGCGCGGCGAGACGGGTCCTATCCTGAAAAATCATACGATTTTAAAATTCACTAACTGACAAATAAAATTTTACGCGACACTAGAGGCGATTTACAAGAAGCTCATCGAGAAGCGCGATCTATCGGACGTGACCGCCGTGCTCAAGGACCTTCACCGCATCGTCAACGAAGCGATCCGCACGCAGGCTCCCGGCGGCGATCACGAGGAAGCCAAGCACTACGACCTCAGCACCATCGACATGGAGCGGTTGAGGGATGAGTTCGCGAAACGGATCAAACACAAGGCCATCGCCATCGAGGACATCCGCGCCATCGTGGAACGCAAGCTGGAGCAGATGATGGCCAGAAACCCGGAGCGGATGGATTTCTACCGGAAGTATTCGGAGATCGTCGCCGACTACAATCGGGAGAAAGACCGCGTGACCATCGAGGAAACGTTTTCGAGATTGGTGGATCTTCTGGCTGGACTCAATGAGGAGGAACGGCGCGCCGTGGAAGAAGGACTCAGCCAGGACGAACTCGCGATTTTTGATTTGCTGAAGAAGGAGAACCTCTCGAAACCGCAGCGGGAGTCGGTGAAACGAGCCAGTAAGCAACTGTTGGAATCCGTTCTGGCAGTGATCGCCGCCCGCCAGGACTGGACCGCCAAGGAGCCGACCAAGGCGGAAGTGGAAGAATTGATTCTACAGGAGGTCTTCACTCTTCTGCCCACGCCAGCATTCGATGAGGCGGAGAAAGTGGCCTTGGCGGGACGGGTCTATCAACACGTCTGGCAACAAAGCAACGCGGGGAATTTTGGCACGGAGGCGGCGTGAGGTTTACGTCCAGTCCGCGCCCAAAGCGAATTCTCTTTCTCCCCCATTGGTCATGCGGACAAGAGTGTCCGCCGCTCCTTAAATCAAAAAAGCGGCCCGATCGATCATCCCAGGGGAAAAACCCAAAACCCAAAGGGAGGCTCAATCGGACCGCCTGATTTTGTCGCGACGCGCGGAACCAAGCAGCGTCCCGGATTCCCGTCAACCGGTTTCAACGACTTTTTCAGGGGTGTCGGCCTACGGCGGTGGACGTGGCGCGCGACTTCCACCCACTGGCCCATGGGCATGCCGTGGAGATCGCGATCGCTGGATTTGATAACCGTCTTGGGGGGAGCGGAGGATTTGCGCCAACGTCGGCTTTGATGCGGAACTGATCAACAATTCGCTTAACAAGAGCATCGATTTCAAGATCAACAGCTTGGGTGTGTCGGTGGTTCCCGAACCTGCCAGTTCATTGCTGGCCGCCTTCGGTGTCATGGTGTGCGCGTTCCGCCGCCGCCGTCAGGCGTGAATTGAGCCACACGGATTTCAGATAGGGCTCGTCGGTGAAATCCTCCGGCATGGGCGAGTGGCGGGCGCTCATGGGGCGGTGGGTGGCGCCGCGGAGTTGTTTCTGGAATTCGTTGAGGCCGAGGTTGCGGCAGTTGGTGGAGCAGAGCAGCCAGCCGCCGGGAGTTAGAATGTCTGCGGCGAGGGCGGCGAGCTCGCCGAAGTTTTCCTCCACGCGGAAGACCTTGCCCTTTTCGTCGCGAGAGAAGGTCGGCGGGTCGAGCACGATGCCGTCGAAGGTGCGGCCCTGTTTGGCGAAGCGGCGGAGCCAGTGGAAGGTGTCGCCCTTGCAGAAGTGGTGGGCGGCGGGGTCGAGCTGGTTGTGGGAGAAATTGCGCTTCGCCCAGTCGAGGTAGGGTTGTGACAGGTCGAGCGTGGTGGTTTCCGCGCCGGCCATGGCGGCGGCGGCGGAGAAGGCGCCGGTGTAGGCGAAGGTGTTGAGCATGCGCAGGCCGGGGGCCATCAGGCGGCGGACTTCGGCGCGGTTGTCGCGCTGGTCGAGGAAGATCCCCTGCGAGTAGCCGGACTGGAACGAGATTTCCGAGGCGACGGCGTTTTCGAGGATGAGAAATGGCTCGGTCACCTCCGGTCCGGCGAGATGGGTGGGCGATTCCTTCTGGTGCTGGTCGAGCCGCTTCCAATAGCAGGAAACTTCCTGGTCGCGGATCCATTCGCGGACCTGCGGCGCGAGGTGGTCGCCGGTGGTCGAGACCAGCCAGCGGTCGGCGTAGGTTTCCAGGATCAGTCCGGGCAGGCCGTCGCCGCCGCCATCGATGAGGCGGACGGCGTTCGTTGCCGGAGTGAGCAGGCGGGCGCGCTTGGCGACGGCGTTTTGAAGAAGATGAATCATGAAGGCGGGCGAATCTAAGCGCGGATTTCGCGGCCGACGAGGCTGATGTTGCGCGTTCCATTTCTCTCTTGCGGATACTCCGGGACGGGTTCATATTACAGGTGCAAATTACCCCCTAATGTTATGGAAAAGCTCATCGTCATCGCCAATCTCGGACGGGTCAGGCCCGTGAAATTCAAGCCGGCGGGGGATGATCCGCTAGAGGAGGCGCATCTGCTCGAGGAGCCCGGAAGCACGGTGGAAATGAGGCCGCAGTCGATCCACCAGGCGGTCACGGACAGCGCCGGTCGGTTTCCGCAAGGCGGGCCGGCCGACCGTCTGGCGGGGATGTCATACGGGGAGGAACACCACTTGGAAGCCGAGCTTGAAACCCAGGCGCTGGAGCGCGTGGCCGCCAAGATCGGCGAGATCGTGGCCTGCGCGGGCTACCCGACGTGGCGGCTGGTGATCCCGCAGGAGATCATGCCGGCTTTGCTGAAAGCCCTGCCACCCGCGGCGCACAAGACGTTGGGCGGGGTGGTCGCGGGCGACCTGACGAAAATCCCCCTCGTGGACTTGGAAAAACGCTTTCTCCACGAAAGCGCGGCCTAACCTAAACTTGTCATGGAAAAGGAACAGCACCTCAACGACCCGTGGCTCATCGCCGCATGGCCCGGAATGGGCGCGGTGGCGATCAGCGCGGGATACTATATGATGGCGAAGCTCGGCATGCACTTGCTGGCTGAGTTTCCGGCGCGCGAGTTTTTCGATCTCGAGCGCGTCGAGGTGAAGGGCGGGCTGATCCAAACCGGACGCCTGCCGCGCAGCCGGCTGTTTCTTTGGAACGACCCGAACAAGAAGCATGATCTCATCGTTTTCATCGGCGAGGCGCAGCCGCCGTCAAAGGGCGGGGCGTTTTGTTCGCAGCTCATCGGACACGCGCGGCAGCTCGGGGTGCAGCGGGTTTTCACGTTCGCGGCGATGGCCACGCAGATGCGTCCGGAGCACGAGTCGCACGTTTTCGGGGCTGCCATTGATTCGCGGACCCTGGCAGATTTCAAGCGGCTCGACATGAAGGTGCTGGAGGAGGGGCAAATCAGCGGGCTCAACGGGGTCTTGCTGGGAATCGCCGCCGACAACGGGATGCGCGGCGGCTGCCTGCTCGGCGAGATGCCGAGCGTTTTCTCGCAGTTTCCATTTCCCAAAGCCTCGCTCGCGGTGCTGAAGGCCTTCAGCGCGATGTCGGAAATCTCCATCGACTTCAAGGAACTGCACGTGCAGTCCCGGCAGGTGGAGAAAGGCTTGGAGGAGTTTCTCCATCGCTTGGAAAGTTCCGTCGGCGCGCCGGAAGGGCCAGCCGAGGAGGCGGATGAAGTTGAGCCCGAGAAGGCCGCGCCGCGTCTCAGCGGCCGCGACAAGCAACACATCGCCGAGCTGTTTGAGACCGCCCGCGAAGACCGTTCCCGGGCCTATGAACTGAAACAGGAGCTGGACCGGCTGAACGTCTTCCACGAATACGAGGACCGCTTCCTCGACTTGTTCAAGGAGCCTGGTTGATCGGTCAGCCCGCGTTTCCGGCCTGCTGGAGCGCGTGATAGACGCGGATCGCCGCGTAAGCGTCGTTGGCGGCGTAAAGCAGCTGGCGCTCGGTCAGCTCGCGGGCCGCCCAGTTCGAGGTGGTGATGGATTTTGACTTCGAGAGCTTGCGGTTGAAAAGCATCGCGACGGCCGACTTCGCGCCGACGGCATTTCGGTAGCCAAGCAGCTTGAACGAGCGGTCGAGGTCCACGATGGCACCGGGACGGAGGCCGAAGCGGTTTGAAATCTGGTCGAGGTCGCCGCCGAGGCCGAAGCCGATCTTGGTGAGTTCGGTCGATCTCAGCAGCTCGATGATCGCCGGGTGGCTCTCGGTGAAATGCGACTGGAAGATGAAGGCCTTCTCGGTGGTGGCGAATTGCAGGACGTGCGGGCCTTCGGATTTCTGGCCTTTTAGGAAAGTCGGTTTCGACTCGGTGTCGAAGCCCACGGTCCGCGCCTGCATCAGTTCCTCCAAGGCGAGTCCGGCCTGGCGCTCGCTGGTGACCACGAAGACGTGCTTCATTTCGAGTCCGGCGAAGGGCTCGAGTTCGGCGATGTCTGCCTTGTGCGGTGTGATCTTGGGAGAATTCATGGGAAGATGTGTCAGCGGGGGCTGGGACGCGGGATGATTCCCGCGATGGGAGCGGGAATCAAGCACTTGATGCAAGAGGTGGATTCCACGCGCGCAGCGCGGAATTTGGCTTTGCGCTGCCAGCGAAACCCTCCATCTTCAGCCGCAATGACGGTGAAACCAAAGCTTGTCCAAGACGATCCGTGGCTCGAACCCCACCAAGGCGCGATCGAGCGGCGGATGACCCAGTTTTCCGACGCGCTTGCGGAAATCGAACAGGGCTCGAAGACGCTTGCAGCCTACGCCACCGGTCATAAACACGTCGGCATCCATTTCCAGCCGTCTTCCAACCAATGGAAGATCCGCGAGTGGGTGCCGGCCGCGCAAGCCGTGTCGCTGCTCGGGGATTTCAACAAATGGGACCGCGAAAGCCATCCGCTCGCCCCTTCGGACAGCGGCGTCTGGTCGCTCGACCTGCCGGCGGACGCGCTCGCCCACGGGCAGAAGGTGAAGCTGCACATCGTCGGTGCCGACGGTTCACGGCGCGACCGCATTCCGGCGTGCATCCGCCGCGCGGTGCAGGACCCGACGACGCATGATTACTGCGGGCAAATCTGGAACACGCCGCAGCCTTATGTTTGGAAACACGAGTTCGACCCGGCGTCTATCAAGTCGCCGCTGATTTATGAATCCCATGTCGGCATGGCCGGCGAGGAGCCGCGCGTCCACACCTACCGCGAGTTTGCGGATTCCGTTTTGCCCCGCATCATCAAGGCGGGCTACAACACGGTGCAGCTGATGGCGGTACAGGAGCATCCTTATTACGGCTCGTTCGGCTATCACGTCTCCTCGTTCTTCGCGCCGTGCTCGCGCTTCGGCACGCCGGAGGATTTGAAATACCTCATCGACACCGCCCACGGCCTCGGGCTGGCGGTTCTGCTCGATGTCGTCCACTCGCACGCGGTGAAGAACATCGCCGAGGGACTCAACGATTTCGACGGCTCCGGCCACCAGTATTTCCACGACGGGCCGCTCGGCGACCATCCCGGCTGGGACTCGAAATGCTTCGACTACGGCCGCCCTGAAGTGCGGCAGTTCCTTCTATCAAACGTCCGCTACTGGCTGGAGGAGTTCCGCTTCGACGGCTTCCGCTTCGATGGCGTGACCTCGATGCTCTACCACTCGCGCGGGAACAAGGCTTTCGGAAATTATGATGACTACTTCGGCGGGGATGCCGATGACATGGCGATCCTCTATCTGAAGCTCGCCTCCAAACTCATCCGGGACCTCAAGCCCGGAGCCATCGCCATCGCCGAGGACATGTCCGGCATGCCCGGCCTCTGCCGGCCGATCGAGGACGGCGGGCTCGGGTTTTCCTATCGCCTCGCCATGGGAATTCCCGACTACTGGATCAAGCTGCTCAAGCATAGCCGCGACGAGGATTGGGACATCGGCGAGCTGTGGGGGATTCTGGCGAACCGCCGTTTCGGGGAAGCCACCATCGCCTACGCCGAGAGCCACGACCAGGCACTCGTCGGCGACAAGACGCTCGCCTTCTGGCTGATGGACAAGGAGATGTATTGGCACATGGGCAAGGACGATCCGCATCCGGCCATCGAGCGCGGGATCGCCCTGCACAAGCTGATCCGCCTCGTCACGCTGGTGTTAGGCGGCGAGGGCTGGCTCAATTTCATGGGCAACGAGTTCGGCCATCCGGAGTGGCTGGATTTCCCGCGCGAGGGCAACGGCTGGTCCTATCACTACTGCCGCCGCCAATGGTCGCTGGTGGACAACCCGGATTTGAAATACGGCTGGCTCGCGGAGTTCGACCGGCAGCTCATGGATTTAGCGAAAAATTCCGGGCTGCTCTCCACGCCGCCCGCGCAGTTGTTGCACCTCGACCAAGGGCAGAAAATCATCGTCGCCGAGCGGGCGAATTTGATCTTCGTGTTCAATTTCTCCGTCGGAAACTCGCTGTTCGGCTACCCCGTTCACGCGCCCGGCCTCGAAACCCGCGAACTCGTGCTGGACAGCGACCAAGCCGACACCGGCGGCCACGGCCGGGTGGATCACGCGTTCGACTATCCCGTCGGGGACGACGGCGTGATGAAAATCTACAGCCCATCGCGCAGCGGATTGGTCTTCGCGAAAAAGCCTTAGCGCCGCTCCTGTTTTCGCGGCCATTCTCAACTTGCGTCGGGGGGACTCTTCTGGCATCTTACATGCGGATTTTACCGCCATGAAAGAACTCATCGATGCCTGGAAGCAAGTGGACCGGAATAAGATCGCAGCTCTGCTGAGCATCGTTCCCGGCCTGGGCCACCTCTATAAACATCACTACCTCTCCGGGTTTGGCATCATGACCGCCGGGAATGTCATGATGGTTTTCATCGCCTTGTGGTTGAGCTTAGCGACGCTCGGGCTGTCGTTGATCGTGGTTCCCGCGCTGTGGTGCGCCGGGGTCGCTTATTCCGCCTACCTCGCCACGGATGAGCATGGCGCGCACCCGTGGCTCCATGTTTGGAATTACCGGCGGGCGAAGTTGAAGATGCTCGCCAAGAAATCCTAGCCGGACGTTCGGCTGGCGGGTATGGATTGGAAAATCCATGACCGCAAACGACTCCCACAAGCATCTCTTCTACTCGGAAATGGCGAAGCTGCTGGACGCGGGTTTCGACATCCGCAAGGCGGCGGCGGTGTTGCTGGATACCCGGCTTCCCGCGCCGCAAGTCGCCCTTCTGGCGGATTTGAACCGAGGCTTGGAGGCGGGCGAATCGATCGCCGCGGCTTTCGGCGCGCGCCTGAACGACATTGAGCGCGCCATCATCGGCGCGGGCGAGCGCAGCGGAAAGCTCGCCCCCGCGTTCCAGCATCTCGCCGACTATTTCGGAATGCTGGCGTCCGCCCGCCGGGATGTGGTCAAGGGAATGATCTATCCGCTCATGGTCCTTCATCTGGGGATTTTCATCGGCATCGTGCCGGTCGCCCTGATGAAGGGCGGGATGACCTCGGCGGAAATCCTGGGCAGTCTGGTCGTCACGCTGCTCATCGTTTACGCGGCGGGTTTTTGCGTCTTCGTGGGGATCCGCGCGCTACTGAAGCAGGCTCCGGAGAAGCCGGGAATCGACCGCTTGATCAACCGCATTCCGTGGATCGGCAATGCACGCCGCAACCTGGCGATGGCGAGGTTTTGCAAAGTCTATCACTCGTGCGTGCTCGCCGGGATCTCGATGAGTGAAACCGCCGGGTTGGCGTCCGAAGCGTCCCAAAGCGGAGTGATCCGCGAGGCGGGAAGCAAGCTGGTCAAAGCCGCGATGGCGGGAAACGCGCTCGGCCCGCGGTTCATGGCGGATGATGCGTTTCCAACGGCGTTCGCCCGGTCCTACTCGACCGGCGAGGAGGCGGGCACCTTGGACAAGGATCTCGCCCGCTGGTCCAAGTTGTTTCAGGACGACGCGGAATCCAGCGTGAAACGGGTGTCCGTGATGATTCCCAAGCTGCTGTATTTCCTCGTTCTGGGATTTGCCGCGTGGAAAATCGCCGGGTTTTACAGCGACTACTACGGTGTTCTCGAGCAAATCGGCGAGTGATGATTCCAAAAAAGAAACGCCCGATCCCCTGTGAAGAGGATCGGGTGCCTTTGAAATTATAATGAGGGGAGGGCTGGATTACCAGCGACCGCCGCCA
>NZ_JBIKBQ010000123.1:0-11723 GCF_058122085.1 Luteolibacter sp.
CCCTGTCTGTTTACTCATGGTGTTGGTTGATTTGAAACGTTTGTTCAAACAGGCGATGTCGGAACATCGCCCGATCAACCAGCACCAATCGATTTTAACATTTTAACGAAAAAAAATCCTCTTCCGAGTTGATCTGGCAGGGAAGCTCGAAGAACGACCAAAAGTATATTTCATTCAGCCACGAGTATTTGCTCACCGCGTTTCGAGATAAGTCGCTCTGCGATGCCGACTCACAACGGTGGCTGGAGCGCAAGCCCGGACTCGATGAAATCTACGGTGCCTACCAGAAGTTCAAAAAAGAATTTCCCGAGAATCATCTGGAGCAGACAGCTGCATTAAAGGGGTGGTTTGCTGGATTAAAAGATTCTAATCCCGCTAAGCAGTGGAGCCATTATAGTCGAATCGAGCGGCGTGGAATCTACTTCCCGGACAATATATCAAAGCCCGCTAAGGGCTACTTCTATGACGTGCCCCATCCCGTCACAGGAAGAACATGTAAGGCTCCAAAAGGCGGCTACCGCTTCGTTTGGGAGACGATGCAAAAGCAACTAGCCGATGATCTCATTCATTTCGGACCCGATGAAACTACGGTTCCGTGTCGAAAGTCATTTTTGCACGAAACCGAATTCTCAAGTCCTCGTTCAGTTATCTATCAAGATGGGCGCTCCGCAACGAAGCGCATCGAGGGCTTATTCGGAACCAAAGAAGTTTTCGCCAATCCCAAGGATCATAACGTGCTCGCTCGCCTTTTCGCCATCTCCTGTCCAAACGATGCGGTCGTTTTAGATCCGTTCGCTGGATCGGGAACAACGGCCGACTCATTGCTTCAGCTCAACCGCGAGGACAACGGTCGCCGCAAGTATATTCTCATTGAAATGGGTGATCACTTTGACACGGTGCTCAAGCCGCGCATTGCCAAGGTCGTTTACTCACCGGATTGGAAGGACGGCAAGCCGGTTTTCCGCAACAAGGGTATTTCCCATTGCTTTAAATACGTGCGCCTCGAAAGCTACGAGGACACCCTGAACAATCTCCGCCTGCACCGCACCCGCGAGCAGGAACTGGCATTGGAGAAATTTTCACCGGAAGCCCGTGAGGACTATCAGCTCGGCTACATGCTCGATCTGGAAGCAAGCGGCAGCCAGAGCCTGCTCAATGTTTCCGCGTTCACCGATCCCTTCGACTATACTCTGCAAATCGCCACCGGCACAGCGGGCGAGACCAAGCCCACCCAGGTCGATCTCGTCGAAACCTTCAACTGGCTGCTCGGCCTCAGCGTGCTCGCCCAAGGCCAGGGCGGCGGCGTCACCTGGGCGGAAGGCACGAACCCCGAAGGTGAGAAAGTCCTCGTCCTCTGGCGCAACACCACGGCAGTCGATGCAGAGGCGCTGAACGCCTGGTGCAAAAAGCAGAAGATCAGCGTGCTCGATGGCGAATTCGCCGTGATCTACGTGAACGGCGACCACCATTTGGAAAACCTCCGCCGCGACGATCAAACCTGGAAAGTCCGCCTCACCGACGAGGAGTTCCCCAAGCTCATATGGGAGGGCTGCGAGTGATGGAGCGGTTATCCAAGTTCGATTCCGATGTCATCGGCCACTTGCAAGGCGAAGGCCGGCACGGGTTCCGCCAGACGCGTGATGACCTCGTGGATGGATATCCGCAGGTTGGCGGCGATTTCATGGAGCCGCTGGACGACGAGCGCCTGATTCAAGGAGTAGAGGCTGCTGAGAAACTTGGAGGGATGATGCGCCTCGATGTTCCAAGGTTCCAAGGCCGCAACCGGGAAGTCCTTCAGATTGAAGGTCACGATGATCTCGCACTTGCCACGGATGGCGGCGGCGAGGACGTGGCGGTCTTTGGCATCGTTCCCGACGCAGGCTTCGATCGGCTCGAATCCTTCAATGCTGGCTTCCGGAAAGTGCCGGGCGAGCTGTTGCCGCCGATGGACGATGAGATCGTCAGGCCAGCCAAATTTTCCCAACGCACGGTCGGTTTCGTCGAGAATCCGGTCGCTCCAGTAGGGAAGAAACAGCCGCGGCGTTTCAGCCAGGCGCAGAAGCAGGTCGGTCACCCGCTGGTTGGCGAGCACGCAGGCATCGAGCAGAACCGGAAAGTCGGCGGTCATCGGCGGAGGGCGGACTGTGGATCAATAAAGCCCGGCTTCCTCGGCTCTGCGCGCGAGTTCATCGAGCGCGGCACGGCGTTCCGCGTCGCGGGTTCGTTGGAAATCCATCAGGTCCTTCATGAGAATGCGCCGGTGGGCTCCGACCTTGTGGAAAGGCAACTCGTCGGATTCCAAGAGCTTGATGAGATGCGGTCGGGAAACCCCGAGCAGGTTGGCGGCGGCCTGGGTGGTGAGTTCCTGGGTCTCCGGAACCAGTGTAATCACCTTGCCCTCCTGCAACGCGGAAGCCACGCGGACGAGCATTTCGTAAATCGGCCGCGGCAGCTCGGTGCGGCGTCCGGTTTCGTCCACCAGGGCGGGCGGCCGTGTCTCACGGCGGAAGAGTTCCATCAGCCCGGTCACCGACTCCATTTCCTCGGAACTGAAGGCCGCTGGATCGAAACGGGACGAAAGACGGTTTTGGCGTTGGGTGATCATGGTGTCTCGAATACCCACAACAAAGTCGTTAAACGCAACAAACGCAACGCAAATATCGCGCCCGTTCGCTGAACGGCTTCCCCAGTCCACTTTCCCGCCATGCCCGCCCGCCGTAAATCCGCCCCGCCCCAGCTCGACTTCGATCAGAAGCTGGTCCTCCAGCAATGGATCTTCTCCCTGCTGGAGGCGCAGGACATTTACAGTCTCTGCGATGAGGAATTCCGCCATCCGGACGCCGAGAAATGGGATACGGAAAACGTCACCGAATACCACCGTCTGCTCACCCAGCGGACGGTCGAGCGCCAGCATCTTCCCAACGCCCTGTTGCGGGCTTTCGATGAAAACATCGTCCGTCACACCATGGCGATCAACGGCCGCAGGCCGGAGCCGATCCGCTGGAAATACTATCAATACACGGCGCTGCTGTTCACCGAGATCTACCTGCACTGGTATTTCAAGCGCCCGGCGGACTTGTTGGAATCGCTCAACCGGCACCTCGACTCGTTCAACGCGCAAGTCGAAAAGCCGGATAGATTACCGCCTTTTCGAACCGTCGATCTCAAGAAGCTTTGTTTCTGGCAGGCGACCGGCAGCGGCAAGACCTTGCAGATGCACGTCAACATCCTGCAATACCTCCATCACCTGCAACAGGCGGGACGACGGCATGAGCTGAACAAGATCATCCTACTGACACCCAAGGAAGGTCTCAGCCTCCAGCACCTCAAGGAATTCGCCGACTCGGGAATCGATGCCGAGCTGTTCGACAAGGACGGCACCAGCATGCGCTCGATGTTCTCCGGCCAGACCGTGGAGATCATCGACGTGAACAAACTCGCCGATGAATCGAAGGAAAAGACCGTGGCGGTCGATTGCTTCGAAGGAAACAATCTTGTGTTAGTGGACGAAGGCCATCGTGGTTCATCCGGTGAGGAATGGATGAAACGCCGTGAAAAACTCTGTCGCGATGGATTCAGCTTCGAATATTCCGCCACCTTCGGTCAGTCGGTGAAAGCGGCGACGGCGCAAAAAGACAAGACGGACGAAGATGGTAATCCAATTTACACTTTGGAGCAGAATTATGCCCGCTGGATTCTCTTCGATTACAGCTACCGATTTTTCTACAAGGACGGCTACGGCAAGCACTACCGCATCCTCAATCTCAAGGAGCAGAGGTCCGAAGAGCAGCGGAAACTCTACCTCACCGCCGCGCTGCTTTCGTTCTATCAACAGCTCCGCATCTGGCTGGATCATTCGGCGGAATTCGCCGTGTTCAACGTCGAACGCCCGCTCTGGGTATTCTTCGGCTCCAAGGTCAACGTCGTCCGCACCGAGAGCAAACATCAGGTTTCCGATGTGGTGGATGTGCTGTTGTTTTTCGCCGAGTTCTCCCGCAGCCGCAGCGAGTCCATTCACCATCTGGACATGCTGCTCGATGGAAGCGACGGACTCATCGACAAAAACAACCGCGTGCTTTTCGCCGATTCATTCCCCTATCTGAAAAAGCTGAAATTGAGCGGCGAACAGGTCTTCGACGACATCCTCAAGTCCTTCTTCAACTCGTCCACCGGCGGCATCCTGCACGTCCGGGATTTGAAAGGAGCTCAGGGCGAACTGAGCCTGTCACTCGGTGCCTCGGAACCCTTCGGTGTCATCAACGTCGGCGATGAAAAGAAGCTTCATGAACTCTGCGGCGAGCATCCGAATCACCTCGCCACCTCCGATCAGGAATTCGGCGGCTCGCTTTTCCGGAATCTTTCAAAACTGGATTCGAAGATCCATCTGCTGATCGGTTCCAAGAAATTCACCGAAGGCTGGAGCAGTTGGCGAGTCTCCGCCATCGGCCTGATGTATATGGGCCAGGGCGAAGGCTCCGAGATCATCCAGCTCTTTGGCCGCGGCGTCCGCCTCAAAGGCTGGAACACCACGCTCAAACGCAGCCGCGAACTCGTAAAACTGAATCTGTCGATCATGCAGGGTGCCACCGACGCGCAACTCCGCTTCCTGCCCTTGTGCGAAACCCTCGACGTCTTCGGCGTCCGCGCGGATTACATGGAGCAGTTCCGCGCCTATCTAGAGCTTGAAGGCGTCAACACCGATCCCGATTGGGAAACCGTCGAAGTCCCGGCGATGCCGACGCTCACCGATCTCCCGTTGAAAAAGCTCAAGGTCATCCGCGTGCCAGACGACATCGATTTCAAACGCGATGCTCCAAGGCCGGTCCTCGATCTGGAGAAAAACCACTTCCGCCGATCACCCGTGAAAGTGGACTGGTATCCGCGCATCGAAGCGATGAAGGCCACCGGGCAAAGCAACGTCGCCCTGATGGGCAGCCGGACCGAGAAGAAACTAGAAAAGCACCACCTCGCCTTCCTCGACCAAGAGTCGCTGCATCTTCGGCTTCAACAACTCAAAAACGAGCGAGGCTACTACAACCTCAGCGTATCACGCGCCGCGGTGGAAAGCCTGCTTTCCGATCCTCATTGGTATTGCCTCTACATCCCGCCGGAAGAACTCAGCGCTTCCCGTTTCGACAAAGTCCGCGTCTGGCAGCAAATCGCTGAAGCCCTGCTCTGCGGCTACTGTGAGCGACTCTACAAATTCCGCAAGCAGGCGTGGGAAAGCGAGCATGCGAAAGTCTATGATTTGACCTCGGACGATCCGAACTTCGTCAAAGAATACATTTTCCAGATCGACCGCAGTGAAACCGAGCTGATCCAACAAATCGAAGATCTATCCGCCACCGTGCGGAGTGGAAAACTCTTCAGCTATCGCGGCGTCCAAGGCCTCCAGTGGGACCCGCATCTCTACGCCCCGGTCATAACCATCAATGGCAACGCCATGATCGAAGTGTCGCCGATCCAGCTCAACCAAGGCGAGTGGGACTTCATCAACGACCTCAAGAAATTCCATCAAACCAGTCCCGGCTTTTTCGAGGGCAAAGAACTCTATGTCCTCCGGAATCGCAGTAAAAAAGGCATCGGTTTCTTCGAAGCCGGGAATTTCTATCCTGACTTCATCGTCTGGCTTCTCGTCGGCGACACCCAGTATCTCAGCTTCGTCGATCCCAAAGGCCTGCTTCACACGCAGGGCTTCGACGACCCCAAAGTCGAATTTGCCAAGACCATCAAAGAACTGGAAGCCCGGCTCAAGCAGGAGAATCCGAAATTGATCCTCAACTCCTTTATCATCTCCGGCACCTCGTTCCGGCAAATCAGTTGGTGGGACAAGCTGAAGACCGAGGCCGACTTCGCCGCCGCCCATGTGCTGCTTCAGAAGGATGAGCCGGAAACCTACATCGGGAAATTGTTCGAGCACATGCTGGCCGACGCTGGGACGCAAAAGACCCAACCCCAATAGAATCTATCATGCCCCTGCACCCCGCCGCCCAACAGATGATCCGGAAAGTCGAAGCGCTTTCCGGCAGGCCCGTGCATGTGGCGGAGGACCCGGATTTGAAAGTGATGGCGGCGGTCACCACCGCGCGGGGAAGCGCTCCGGCGCATTTCCTGCGGTATCGGCCGGGGACCCGTGCGGTGGATTATCTGGTGGTCTACCAGCTTGGGTTCCTGGTGCGCTTGTTTTCCTGTCCGGCGGAGAATCGCTGGGATGTGGTGTCGAGCGCCGCCGAGCAGGAGGCCGGAATCCGGTTGATGGGGCTGGAGGAGCATCCACGCGATTTCGCGGCTCCGATGGTCGGGCCAACTGGTGGTGCAGTTGCGGTCCTACTCGGTCGGGGCGCGGGTGGATGACTGGATTTGGAACCATCTGCCGGAACTCCGCGAGCAGCAGGAGCAGGCGGTCCGCGCGCAGCTCGATGAGGGCGGCCGTGCGCTGTCGCCGGAGATCCGCAAGCGCCTGCCCAAGGCCCTGGTGGATGCGAACTCGATCATGAACGCGGCCTACGCGATTCACTGGGGCGGGCTTTTGAAGGACAGCCGCTTCCAGATTCCCTTCAAGGCGCTGGGCTATGAAGCCAAGGCGCGGGAACTCCTGCGGGCGCTTGAAGAGATTCCCGACGAACCCGCCGCGGACGGCGCGCTGATTTCCCAATGGGCGGAATGCCTTGGACTGACCGGTGCCTTTCACTTTCAACCCCACCTTCTAACTTGATGACGAACACACCCCACGAGGTCCAACTGGCGCTGGACGAATTCGACCGCAGTCAATTGCCGGAGGCCCAGCGCGTGTTGTCGGGCGACGCGTTTCGCGAAGCGGTGCGCGAGCACTTCGCGGAGCAGTTCGCGGGACAGGGCGGCGGCGCGGAGATCGTGGTGACGGCGGACCGGATCATCATCCGTTGGAGTGATTCCACCGAGGCGAAGACGCTCGCGGAACGGGGTGTCGATTTCCTGAAAGCGGGCGATTCCGAAAAGGGAATCGCGATGCTGCGCGTGGCCCTCCAACGGGATCCGGCGGATGCGGATGCGCTTTTCAATCTGGCGATGGCGCTCAGCGACCAGGGGAAACTGGAGGAGGCGGTGGAATTGCTGGGCCGTTTGCTGGCGGACCATCCCTCCCACGCGCACGGCTGGGTGGCGCTCGGAGTCGCGCATGCGCGGATGGATCGGGATGAGGATGCCGTTGAGTCGCTCACGATGGCGGTGAGCCTGAACCCGGACGACGGCCATGTGCGCAAGAATCTGGGAGCGATCCTCTCGCGCTGCGGGTCCATCGATGAGGCGATTGTCCATCTTCAGGCTGCGGCGCGGCTGCTTCCGGCCGATCCGCAATGTTGGTTCAACCTGGCGGGGACCTTGGAAGAGTCGGGGAAAACGGAGGAGGCCGACGAGGCTTATGTGAAGGTTCTCGCCCTCGACCGGAACGGGCCCATGGGTGAAATGGCGGAACAAGGCCGCAGCCGGATCGCTCAGCAGGCATTCCGGATTCGCGGCGGTGGCCTCCGGCCGGATGCGGTTTCCTTCTGCCTCGGGGCCATGGAGCGCTTCGAGGGCCTGCCGCGCGCGGAGGTGCAGAAGATCACGTTCGAGATCGCGATGCTCGGCAGCCGGGGGCTGGATGTGAACACCCCGGCGGAGCAATACACGCTGCGCTCGATTCCGGGGAAATTCTCTGGGCTGCACCTGCTGTGCATCGAATACGTCGGCTTTCAGATCATCGATCCGAAAGTGGACATCGGGTTTGATCTGTCCGCGGAGTATGCGGCGGCCTGCGGGATGTTGGGGAACGGGTAATGCCGGGACTCTGCGGCTGGCAAATGGCGGCAGCTTGGCTGGAAAATCGCCTGAGTTACGAGAGTCTGACTTAGGACAAGCTTTAGGCAGCAAAGCGCCCTTTGAAATCCTGTAACCTATTGAGAATCAGGCTGGTGCACGCTGCAGGTTTCGAACCTGCGACCCCATCCGTGTGAAGGATGTGCTCTACCACTGAGCTAAGCATGCTTTGACCAGAAATGGCCGCGGAACCCGCGACCGGGCCAAAGAGTGGAGGAACGCGGACTGACTTGGCAAGCAATTCGATGCTTTCGCGCGGATTTTAAAATTCGACTTCTTTCGGGTGGCCCGCGGGGCGTAGTCTGCCGGCCAGCAAGACCCGTGGCCCAGATTCCCAAAGACAGTGTTGAGAAAGTGCTCGAAGCGACGGACATCGTCGATTTGATCGGTTCTTATATCCAGGTGAAAAAGGCGGGCTCGGCGTTCCGCGCGAACTGCCCGTTTCACAACGAGAAGACGCCGTCGTTTTACATCACGCCTTCCACCCAGCGCTTCCATTGCTTCGGCTGCGGCGCGGGCGGGGACGCGATTTCCTTCGTCCGCGATCATGAAAACCTGCCGTTCGTGGATGCGGTGCGGAAGCTCGCGTCGCGGGCGGGGATTCACCTCGTCGAGGAGGAGTCCGATCCGAACGCCGACCAATCCCGCCGCACGCGCGGACGCTTGCTAGACATTCATCGCGAGGCGACCGCGTTTTTCCACGAGCAGCTGATGCAAAATCCGGCGGCGGCCCATGCCCGGGATTACATGAAATCTCGCGGCTTCGGCAGCGCGATGGCGGTGAGCTGGTCGGTCGGCTGGATGCCGGACCACCCGAAGCTTTTCCTCGATTGGGCGCGCTCGCGGAAATTCACCGGCCGCGAGCTGGTAGATTCGGGGATCGTCAAACTCAAGGAGGACAACCAGCCGCGAGCCGGGCTCTTCGTGCGCTTTCAGGACCGGCTGATGTTTCCCATTCGCAACGAGATCGGCGACGTCATCGCGTTCAGCGGCCGGCAGCTCCGCGAAAACAAGAACAGCGGGAAATACATCAACTCGCCGGAGACCGCGATTTTCAAGAAGTCGCGGGTGTTCTTCGGCCTGGACCGGGCGAAGAAGCCGATCCTCAAGGAAAAAGCCGCGCTGTTATGCGAAGGTCAGATCGACGCGATCTGCTGCCACGAGCTGGGAATCGAGCACGCCATCGCCACCTGCGGCACGGCTTGCACCCGTGAACACGCGAGGCTGCTCAAGCGCTACACCAACAACGTGCTGGTCTGTTATGACGCGGACAAGGCCGGGCTGGCGGCGACCGAGAAGGCGTATCGCGAGCTCGTTCCCGAGGGGCTGTCCGTCCGCGTCGTCGAGATGCCGGCGGGGGATGATCCGGATACGTATCTCAAGGCGCATGGCGAGGAGGCCTTCCGGCAGCTTCTCTCTAACGCGAAAGAGTTTTTCCACTTCAAACTCGAACGGGCGAAGGCCACGGGAGTTTTCGACTCACCCACGGAACGGGCCGCCGCGCTGAACGAGTGCGCCGAGCTGTTATCGCTGATCACGGACTTCGCGGTGCAGGACAACCAGCTCAACATCGTGGCCGTGCACCTCCAGACATCGACGAGTTCCCTGCGCGAGGCGATCGCCAAAGCCAAGGCGCGGCCGAAGCGGGTGTATGCCGAAAAGACGGCGGGCGAAGGCGAGAGCCCACCGCCCGCCGAGCCGACGCGGCTGCACCGGATCGTCGCATTCCTCTGTCATCTCGCGCTTTCCTCCGGCCCTGCGCAGCGGTTTCTGGGAGAACAATTCGAGACCTTGCACGAGGCTAACCGCTGGCTAGAGGGAATCCCGCTGTTGGAGACCATCCTCGGCGCGGCGCCCGATCCTGCTTCGAACGCGGCGGTGAACACTTTCATGGGCGGTCTATCCGAAGCCGATCGACTCGCTCTCGCCCGCGAGACATCCAGCCTTGATGGCGTCTCGCTCGACGGGATGCAAGCCGCCGAGCAAGCGCTGGCATTGCTTTCCGGCACGGTGCTGCAACGGCGCGACGCCGCGGTGAAGGCCGAGCTCAAGCAGGCCGGTCTATCCGCAGAGAGGATGGTGGAGCTCCTGCACGAGGCCAAGGAAATCAGCGGCCTCCTGCGCGGCATCGGCCAGCGCTCGGAATTCGACGACGAGCTGCCCGCATCCACCTTCAAGGAAAAGCTTCCACCGTGGAAAAAACGGTTCGATCCGGCCAAGAAGGGCTGATTTGTGGCGGCTGGAGGCCAACACTTGCATTTTCTGGCATCGGCAGTCTTGACATCCGCGCTGGGTTCTCTGAAATCCCCCGCATGGCCAAGAAATCAGCACCCATCAAAGACAAGCTCAACAAGACCCAGATCCTCGACCAGATCGCGGAAAGCACGGAACTCAGCCGCAAGCAAGTGGCTGCCGTTCTCGACAGCCTGACCGACGTCATCGAAGCCCACGTGAAGAAGAACGCCGTCGGCGAATTCGTCCTCCCCGGTTTGATGAAGATCAGCACCGTGCGCAAGCCGGCGACCAAGGCGCACAAGGGCATCAACCCTTTCACCAAGGAAGAAGTGATGTTCAAGGCCAAGCCAGCCACCACGGTTGTCAAGGTGCGCCCGCTGAAGAAGCTCAAGGACATGGCTCTCTGAGAGCTGCTCTAACTTGCGGGTCGTCCGCATCCGAATAACACTCACAGCGGTCCCCGGTTCTTCCGGGGGCCGCTTTTTTACGGCCGGGCCAGAGGTCGCCGCTCCGGATAGAGCGCGGTCGGTTCGACGAGACACCATGGGTCCGGCCGTTCACGCAGTCTTTTGATCCGTCGAGCAGGGCAGCACTTCGCAAAGG
The DNA here is from genome assembly GCF_058122085.1 of Luteolibacter sp. NCBI lineage: Bacteria > Pseudomonadati > Verrucomicrobiota > Verrucomicrobiia > Verrucomicrobiales > Verrucomicrobiaceae > Luteolibacter > Luteolibacter sp. The sequence goes on from NZ_JBIKBQ010000123.1 coordinate 10,675, forward strand.
GGCTTCTCCCCGGCAGTCATCGGTTTCTCCCGGCTCCCATCAACGGACAGATAACCCTCATCCGCCCACTTCGCTCGTCCCGGCATGGTCTGTAGGCGACGCCGGACCTGCTTCCCAGCGAGGTCCGATGTTCGTCGCCTCTGGATGAAATCCACTCATAGCGGGTGAAATTCCCTTGATGCCTGTCCCGGTGCTTGGTCCACTGATGGCGCAAAAAATCCGCCGGCCCTTGCGGACCGACGACCTCTTTAGCACCGACTTGCAGCGTCGTTTGACTCGGCTTTCTTAGGGTCTCGAATCAAGCGGCGTCTGCATCGGACGGGGCGGTTGCAGGAGCGGTCTTCAACGCTTTTTTCCTGGCGACCGTGCCGGTCTTCCGTTCGCTTTTCGGGATGAATCCCAGCGAGCGGTAGAGCTCACAGTCCTGCCCGTATTCCGGGGTTCCCCGGATCGAGTTGGCGATGAGCACCAGCTTCTCGTTCAGCGTCTCTTCGGCCTTGTCGCGTTTCAGCTTCAAGCCCGCCAGTTTGGTTTTTGCCGCTTCCATCGTTTTACGGACTTGAAGCGGCTCCATGGATGCCTCCTCGAACTGGGCGAGGGTGAATCCGGCGAACGTCGCACCCGGAGCGAACTCCAGCCATGAGGCCATGAGGCCAGGAGTTTTTCGCGCCGGAGCGACACGTTTTTGGTTTTGTTGTTGGCCATTGGTTTGGTCTGGTTTGTTCAAGTGCCGGGGAAGTCGTTGCGATAGGAAACACGCGGGACACTTCCTCGAACACGCCGGGCATCTTTAATGGGCGGATGGGGTCTGGGAAAGCGCCGGGATAAACCGGCTTGGAATAGAGAATGAAAGAGTCTTACAGAGAAAACCTAGCCAGTGACTCTGGTCACAAGCCCTACGCTGGGAGCGGTGACGCTCCGGGTGTAGCATGCCCGCAAGGACAGCAAGCTCAAGTTCACGGCCTTGTTGCATCATATCGATGAAGACTTGCTGAACCGCTCTTTCTTCAAGTTGAAGAAGACGGCGGCGGTCGGAGTGGACGGGGTGA
>NZ_JBIKBQ010000124.1:0-11470 GCF_058122085.1 Luteolibacter sp.
CCGCAGCGTGTCGCGGTCCACGCGGGGTTTGCCGTAGTAGAGGCCTTCGAGATTTCCCTTGGAAACGAGCTTGCTGAGGTTGTCCCAGCCCTCGTTGTTCTCCGCGAGCAGCGTCATGTGGGTGGCGCGCTTGCGGCCGGCGAGCTCCTTCTTGTCCTCCATCTTTCCCGGCGCGAGGTAGATTTCGCAGCCGAGGATCGGTTTCACCCCGGCCTTGTGGCACTCTTGGTAGAATTTGATCGCGCCGTAGAGGTTGCCGTGGTCGGTCATCGCGACGGCCGGCATGCCGAGTTCCTTGGCGCGTTTGGCCAGATCCTTGATGCGGATCATGCCGTCGAGCAGGGAAAATTCAGTGTGGAGGTGAAGGTGGACGAAGGAATCTGACATCGGGCGGCGAGACCTTAGCGGGCCGACGACGGAGGGCAAGCCGGAGGATTTTACCAAGCTCCGCATCTCACTCGCCCAGTCCATTTCACATTATTGGCGCTGGCAAACTGTCCGCGTGCGGCTAGCGTTTCCGGGTGTTTCAAATTGTCTTCAACGAAATCAGCGCCGCCGAGCTCTCCGCCCTCGGCACTCTCGAACAGCTCGAACTGTTGGAGGAATTCAAGGTCGGCAAGGAGGATCTGGCGAACCTGTGCGGCGAGCGCTTCGGCAAGATCGACCGCGACGGAGTGGTCCTGTATCGCTTCCGGGCCAAGGATTACCGGTTCTATTTCGAGGTGAAGGAGGGCGCGGTGATCGTCCACCGGGTGCTGCACAAGGGGACTTTTTCGGATTTCATGTTCCGCTCGAAGCTGCCGCTGGCCGAGGACGAGGCGCTGGCGAACTCGAAGCATTTCTGGAAATTGATCGACGAGGGCCGCAACGCGCGGCGGTTGTAAGATTCACTAGAATTTGCTTCCAGTGGCCGGCCGCGCTGGGGCAGTCTCCGGAATGACGAAATGGATCATGTATGGGGTGCTCGCGGTCCTCGTGGCCGGAAGTTGGACGATGTATTCCAAGACGGGCCGGGAAATGACGGACCTCGCACAACAGATCGAAGTGCAGCAAGACGCCGGCGACCCGGAGGGCAAGGTTGCGAAAATGAAAGCCGACCTGCAGTCGATGGAGGGTGAAAAAACCTTCAACGGCATCCTGCTCACTTTTTTGAGCGCCGGCTTGGTCGGGATTTTCGTGGTGGTCCACCTGCTGCCGTTCTTCGCCCAGCGGGTCACCCACGCGGTGTTCGACAGTGGGGAAATGGTCGAAAAGGACGTCATGCACGACGCCCGCTCGCTGATGGCGCAGGGCAATTACGAGGGCGCGATCGAGGCCTTCAAGCTGGCGGCCGCCGCGGATCCGCTGAACCGCCTGCCATGGGTGGAAATCGTCAAAATCCAGAAGACCAACCTCGGCGACGCGGCGGCGGCGATCCTAACCATCCGTCACGCGTTGGAGAGCCAGGAATGGGAGCTCAACGACGCGGCCTATTTCCTTTTCCGTCTCGCGGAACTTTACGATGAGGTCGAGGGCGACCGCGCGACCGCCGTGTCGATTTTGAACCAAGTGGTCGAGCAGTTTCCCGGCACCCGCCACTCGGCGAACGCCACCCACAAGCTGCACGAATGGTCCGTGGCCGACGAGGCTGCGGCGCTGGCGGCTCAGGAATCGCAGTACAAAGGGCAGAGGTGATCGGGAGAGGTTGCTGCGTTTTCCTTCCCCCACGGAGCCAGCACAATGCCGCAAATCAAGCTCAGCATCCGCGGCCGGGCGGGGGCGTTCTGCGGAAGGCATCCATTGTTCGCGGCGGCGCTCGTCGCCGCCGGATGCGTGTTGTTAGCTGAGAAGAGTCTTCCGGCGGGTCTCGTCGCAGGTGCCGCGCTGGGTCTGGCGGGCGCGGGTTTGAAGAGTTGGCGGACGGGCTTGGCCTGGGTGTGTTGCGGCTGGCTGGCGGTCGGTGTTTTCACCTGGCGGACGGAGGCGAGGAAATCCGCCGAGCACAAGCTGTTGGAATCGGTCGGCGGGGAAATGGAGGGCCGCTTGCTCAAGGATGGCAGGGGTCGCGAGAATTTCTGGTCGGCCCCGGCGGTCTTGCTAACGGGGCCGCAAGCAGGAACCAAGGTCTGGTGGGAGGGCCGGGGGGAACTGCCAGTCGCCGGCTCGCGGGTGAGGGCGCGCGGGAATTTCGGCCCGCTGCCGGAGCGGCGGAATCCGGGCGAGTTCGACCAGGCGGCCTGGCTGCGGGGCCAGGGCGTGGCGGCGGTTTTTCAGGCTGGCTGGGTGCGGGGCGAGGTGGTGACCCCCGAGTGGGCGGCGCGCGGATCCGCCCTGCGGCGGGGGTTCCGCGCGGCGGTGACGGACGGCCTGGCGGAGGATTCGCAGGAAGCGGTGGTGATCCGCGCGGTGGTCATCGGCGAGCAACCGCCGGATGCGGACGAGCTGGTGGCGGCGTTTCGAAACAGCGGGACTTTGCACGCGTTCTCGGTGAGCGGGCTGCACGTGGCGATGGTCGGCAGCATCGGCTGGCTGTTGCTGCGGCTGGCGGGAGTGCCCCGGCGCTGGGCGGTGCTGGCCTTGCTGCCGCTGATTTTCGGCTACTCGTGGCTCACCGGAAACAGCCCTCCGGCGATGCGCTCGGCGTGGATGGCGGCGGTGTTTCTGGGGGCCTTCGTTTCCCGCAGGCGGCCGGATTTGCTCAACGCGCTGGGCGCGGTTTTGTTAGCGGCGATGCTGTGGGACGGGCGTCTGTTATTCCAGCCGGGCGTGCAGCTTTCCTACGGCGTGGTGGCGGTCATCGCGGTCGGCGCGGGGTGGGGAACGCGGCTGTTTTCATGGATCGCGAAGCCGGAGCTCTATCTGCCGCTGGCGATGATGACGCGGCGGCAGAAGGCTTGGCTCGGGTTCCGCAGAAACGTCGCGCAGTCGCTCGGTGTCTCGCTGGTGGCGGGGATCGGCTCCACGCCGCTCACCGCGTTTCACTTCGGGCTGGTGACTCCGGTTTCGGTTTTCGCCGGGGTGATTCTGGTGCCGCTGGTTTTCGTCTTGCTCAGCGCCGCGCTGCTCGCGGCGGCGCTCTATCCGGTGGTCCCGCCGGTCGCGAGGTGGGTGAACCGGGCGAACGGCCAGGTGGCGAAAGCCTGCGTCCTGACGGCGGAGGGGTTTTCATCGATCCCGGGCGGGCACTTCCAGCTGGCGCAGGAAAGCCGGCCGTTCCTGCTCGTTTACGATCTGGAGCACGGGGCGGGCGCGGCGTGTTTTTCCGGCGGCAAGAGCGGCGCGGTGCTGATGGATTGTGCGGATCGCTACAGTTTCAAACGCCGGGTCGGGCCTTCGTTGCGGCGGCTCGGCGTGATGCCGGACGCGGTGGTTTTGAGCCACCCGGATGGCGGCCACCTCGGCGGCGGCGCGGAAGTTTGGGGGACTTTGCCGATCCGGCAGGTGCTCTTGCCGGTGGCGCAATCGCGCAGTCCGGCGTTCCGCGCGTGGTCCACGGACGCGCCGCTCGCGGGAATCCGGGCGATCCACGCTGCGGATCTCCGGGATCTGGCCATGCCGGACGGTGCGCGGTTGGAAGTCCTCCACGCTCCCGATCCATTCTCACAGAACGCCCCCGCCGACGACCGGGTCGCGGTTTTCCGCCTCCACTGGCGCGGCTGGAAACTGCTCTTCACCAGCGATGCAGGAATGCTAACCGAGTCGGAATTGCTCGATGCCCGCAAGGACGTCTCGGCCGATGTCATCATCGCGGGCCGCCCCCGCGGCGACGCTTCCCTCGGCGACGCGTTCCTCGACGCGGTGAACCCGCAGGCGATCGTCGCCTCGCATTCGGCCTTCCCAGTCGCCGAGCAGCTGAATCCGCTAACCGTGAAATTCTGGCGGTCCCGCGGCATCCAAGTCATCCACCAAGGCGAAGCCGGAGGCGTCACCGTGCGGGTGGACGAGTCGGGAAACCTCCGGCTGGAGGGCTTCGCGGATCAATCCGTGATGATTCTCAAGCCTCGTTGAAGGCTCGTGGCTGGAGCCTCTGGCTCCAGACCGTGGCGGGGGCGTCTCGCCGCCGGTATTTTCTTAATCCCCGCCCACCGGCTTGCGGCAGCGCAGGCGGAACATTGATTTCCCCTCGCCCTCCCATTGCAGTTGGAAGTCCGTCTTCGGATAGAAGAACGATTCCTCCGTCCACTCCAGCAGTTCGAATTTCCCGAACCCATCGACTTTCTCCACCGCCCATTGGAAATATTCCTCGTGATCGGTCATGAAAAGAAACTCCCCGCCCGGCACCAGAGCCCGCCGCACGGCTTCGAGAAATTCCAGCTGCACCAGCCGCCGCCGGTGGTGGCGCAGCTTCGGCCAGGGATCCGGGCACAGCAGGTGCAGCCGCGAGACCTGCGCCTCGGGCAGCAGCCACTCGACCACGTAGCGGCTGTCCAGCCGCAGCACCCGCGTGTTTTCCAAGCCCCGCCGCGTTAGCTTTTTGCAAACCTTCCGCACCCGCCCCAACAGGCGCTCGACCCCCAGGAAATCCCGCTCCGGGAACTCGCGGGCCATCTCCATCAGAAACGAGCCGTCGCCGCAGCCCAGATCGATTTCCAGCGGCCGGTCGCCCCGGCAGATCTCCGCCCGGGAAAGTTCCCGGAAATAATCCGCCGGCACGAACTCCCCCGCCAGCGCCGGCCGCGGAAGGACATTGAAAGGCTGCGTCGCAATCACCGCGGGATGAAAATCCGCCGGGCGCCGAGTGGCGAGCGCGGAATCAAAGAAATCCCATCCCTCTGCGCCAGCGGGGCCGCCGCGCTCTTGTCTGTCGCGCTCTTGTCTTGCAAGTCCCACTCCCGCTTCAAGAATACGCCCGGATGACATTCTTCGAAATCCACAACGCCACCGTCTGGCGCGGAGCCACCGAGGCGCTCAAGGACTTCTCGCTAGAACTGCGCGCCGGGGAAAGCACCGCGGTGCTCGGGCCCAACGGCGCGGCCAAGAGCACCTTTCTCAAGCTTCTAACGGGCGAGGTCCGGCCCGAGGCGAATCGCGGGACGCAGTGCCGGCTCTTCGGCGAGGAACTTTGGTCGCTGGAAGAGCTGCGCCATCGCATCGGCGTGGTCATGCCGGAGGAGGTCACCCGCTTCGTGCAGGGGGAAATCGCCGCTGACACCGTGCTGTCATCATTGCGCGGCGCTTACGGCCGCATCTTCGCCGACGGGCGGAAGCGCGATGTCCTCACCGAAAAAGTGCTCGCCCGGTTATACGACGTGGACCTCAAGGTCCGCTGGTCCGGCGGCTGGTGCGACGTGCGCTTCCAGTGATTTCTCGCGGTGCGGGATCCCGCTCAAGGTTGGAAATACGGGTTGTAAGTCCCGAGGCGGCGATCCTAGGCTCTCCGCTGCCGCCAAGAAGACGGCAATTTTCCATGATCATCCTCATCAAAATCGCCCTCGCGCTCTTTCTCATCGGCTGGTCCGGGCTCGGGCTTTGGATGCTGGTAAAATACGACCAGCTCTTCGGCTATCACCCGGATGATCCGGCCGAGTCGTCGGGCGCGCGGGCACTGAACGTGACGCAGGTCTCCTCCGTCTGGTTCGGATTCTTCGCGGTGGCGTTTTATTTCCTGATCCGCTGAGGACGGGCGGTTAGGCGGGCGAGCGTCCGTTTTTCATCCGGTGGAGTGCCACCGGGACGATGAAGATCAACAGCGTGAGCGCGGAGGTGCCCATGTCGAAATAGTGGCTGGCGAGAAAGCCGTGGATGGCGTCTCCCGCCGAGGACAGCACTTGGGACTTGGAGGCGAGAAAGCCGTGGAATTCGTGGCCTTTCTCGAGGAAATGACGGGGCACGCTGAGGACGAGTTTCACCCCGAGCACGGCGATGACGATGAAGGCGCAGGTTTCCAGGAAATGATAGCGCTGCATGAGTTTCACGAAGCCCTGGGCCGCGAACCGCATGGCCAGGATGCCGAGGAAAACCCCGGTGCAGACGAGCACCAGCTTCGAGGGCATCGGGTAGTTTTTCACGTAGGCGATCGCCGCGACGACGTTGTCGATGGAGAACGCGAGGTCCATGATTTCCACCGCGACGACGGTGGCCCAGAACGGTCCTAACAATCCAATCGTGCTGCGGTAGAGGAAATTGCCTTCCGTTTCGACGGCTTCCACGCCTTCCTCGATGACGGACTCGTGTCTCGAAAAATGGCTCCACGCGAGCCATAGCAGGTAAAGTCCGCCCAGCGGTTCCAGCCACCAGATGGTGATGAGCCACGCGGCAAGCGCGAGGCAGAGTCCGCGGAACGCGTAGGCGCCGATGATGCCGTATTTCAGCGCCTTGCCGCGTTGGTGTTCCGGGAGGCGCATCACCATTGTCGCGAGCACGGCGGCATTGTCCACGGACAGCACCCCCTCGATGATGATGAGAATGAGCACCACCATGAGGCCGGCGGCGGGGTCGGGTCCGAGAATGTTGTAGGTCCAATCCATGCGTTTTCGGGCGCAAGCTGGGCGAGGCCCCTGCCGCTGGCAACGGCAATTTGCCTCCGGGCGGGGAATTCCGTGCTGATTTCATGGCGATTGATTGCCGCCCTTGCGCCCGTCCCGTCGACCGTTTAGGACTTCCGAAACAAATTTTCCCCATGGCTGCTGACTATACCGAAGACGACATCAAATCCCTCGACTGGCGCGAACACATCCGCATGCGCCCAGGCATGTACATCGGCAAGCTCGGCGACGGCTCCTCGCCTGACGACGGCCTCTACATCCTGCTCAAGGAAGCGGTGGATAACTCCATCGACGAGCACATCATGGGCCACGGCAAGGAAGTGAAAGTGGACATCGACGAGCAGGGCCGCGTGGAAGTGCGCGACTTCGGCCGCGGGATTCCGCTCGGAAAACTTTTCGACTGCGCCGCCCAGATCAACACCGGCGCGAAGTATGACAGCGAGGCGTTCAAGAAATCCGTCGGCCTCAACGGCGTCGGCATCAAGGCGGTCAACGCGCTCTCCGACTTTTTTGAAATCCAGTCCTGGCGGGACAACCAGACCAAGGCGCTCGAATTCTCGAAAGGCCAGCTCACCGTGGACATGAAAAACCCGCGGCGCGACGAGGCGCCGAACGGCACCCGCCTCGCCTTCGAGCTCGACCGCACGATTTTCCCGCCCAAGGCGAAATACAAGGAGCAGTTCGTCGAGAAGATGTGCCGCTACTATTCCTACCTGAACCCGGCGCTCACCATCAATTTCAACGGCAAGAAGTTCCGCTCGAAGGACGGCCTGCTCGACCTGCTGCGCGAGGAGATGGAAAACGAGGCGCTCTATCCGCCGATCCATCTCGTCGGCAAGGACATCGAGATCGCCTTCACCCACACGCCGGAAAGCGGCGAGGAATACTATACCTTCGTCAACGGCCAGAACACCTCGCAGGGCGGCACCCACCTCGCCGCCTTCCGCGAGGCGCTGGTCCAGGTGATCCGCGGTTTCTATAAGAAACAATACGAGCCGTCCGACATCCGCGCCGGCATCGAGGCCGCCGTCTGCGTGCGGATCATCGAGCCGGTGTTCGAGTCGCAGACCAAGACCAAGCTCGGTTCCGCCACCATCGAGCCCGGCGGTGAATCGTTGCGCACGTTCATCGGGAATTTCCTCAAGACCAACCTCGACAACTACCTGCACAAACACCCGCAGGTCGCCGAGGCGATCCAGAAGCGCATCCTCTCCGCCGAGCGCGAGCGCAAGGATTTGAAAGGCATCCAGAAGTTAGCCCGCGAGCGCTCCAAGCAGGCGAAGGTCCATAACAAAAAACTCCGCGACTGCCGCGTCCGCTACGACAGCAAGCACAAGCGCCGCGAGGAATCCACGCTCTTCATCACCGAGGGCGACTCCGCCTCCGGTTCCATCACCAAGAGCCGCGACGTGGAGACGCAGGCGGTTTTCTCGCTCCGTGGCAAGCCGCTCAACACCTACAGCCTGCCGCGCAAGATCGTGTATGAAAACGAGGAGTTCGCCCTGCTCCAGGCCGCGCTCAATATCGAGGACGGCATCGAATACCTGCGCTATAACAAAGTCGTCATCGCCACCGATGCCGACGTGGACGGCATGCATATCCGCCTGTTATTGCTCACCTTCTTCCTCCAGTTTTTCCCGGAAATGATCCGCGACGGACATCTCTACATTCTCCAAACCCCACTCTTCCGCGTCCGCAACAAGAAGGAAACCATCTACTGTTACGACGACAACGAGCGCCAGAAAGCCTTGGCGAAACTCGGCAAGGCCGCCGAGATCACGCGCTTCAAGGGTCTCGGTGAAATCTCGCCCGACGAGTTCAGCTTCATGATCGGCCCGGACATGCGCCTCGACCACGTCGAGTATGAAGAGGGCAAAGGAGTGAAGGAACTGCTAGCCTTCTACATGGGCAAGAACACACCCGACCGCCAGGATTTCATCATCGAGAACCTCCGCGAGGACGTGGATAAACAGATTGAAGCGGTCGCGTGATTTGAATTTATCGCGCACGGCGTCAGCGGTGTGTGACGTTTCCGTCAATATTGATATCTCGTCACTCATGCCCGGCGAGGTGATTGTCCATGTCCTTGGCAATGGAGCTTTTCCTCATCGATGCGATCGGCCCGTTTTTTCGCGGCTGCGGCCGGATGCGGGTCAACTGGTCCAAGATTCCTTTCATGGACTTGCTCGATGCGAGTCCGGACGACTGGGCGGCGATCGGGGAAGAGCTTCGGGAATTCGCGCGGCAGGTCTCCGCGCAAGGATACAACGCGGTTACGTTGGATGATCTGGCGCACCTCGCGCCTCATCCGCTGCACGAACCGGAGGTGGCGGATCGGATTGATTTCCTGCGCGGAAAATTCACCGGATTCTTCGACATGCTGCACGGCAAGGACTTGATTTTCCGGACATGGACGGTGGGCGCCCACCGCATCGGCGATCTAATCTGGCATCGCGGCACGCTGGAAAAGACGCTGGAGGGTCTCGACTCCCCGAATCTAATTGTTTCAATGAAACACGGAGAGAGTGATTTCTTCCGCTATCTCCCGCTCAACCGGGCGTTCTTCCGGGTGAAAAAACGCAAGCTGTTGGAACTGCAGGCCCGGCGGGAATATGAGGGAGCAGGCGAGTATCCGTCGTTCATCGGCTGGGATTGCGAAGGCTTCGCGCGGGAACTCTCACAAGTGGAAAACGTCGTGGGAATTTCGGTGTGGTGTCAGACTGGTGGCTGGCATCGTTTCCGGCGGCGCGCCTATCTGGAAGCCGATGGCCGGGACATCTGGATCCGGCTCAACGCCGAGGCGGCCATCACCGTCTTCCGACATGGCAAACCGGCGGATTCCGCCGTGGAAAGCCTCCTCGGTCCGGAGCGGGCGTTCGCGGCATTGGAGCTTCTCGATCACGCCGACACAGTGATTCGAGAGCTTCTCTACATCCGTGACTTCGCCCGGCAGAAGCTGTTTTTCCGGCGCGTCCGCATTCCGCCGTTGCTGCATGTTTATTGGGACTCGCTTTTCATCAATCACGGCGTGCGCAAGGTGATGCGTATTTTTTGTTAGCGATCCGGAAGCCGCCTTGTCGGGTGGTGAGGCGGCCGCGGCCTTGTTCCCGCGGATGATCTCCCTGGCGCGCGAAGCCGGACTTCCGGCGGACGACATCGAGCACATGGGCGACTTCTTCCATCTCGTCCAGCTGGCGCGCCGCTATTATTTCCTGCAGTTTGACGAATCCGTCGCCGGGCGGATCCGCGCCGGGAAGGCCGCTTACAAGTTGCGTTGGCCCAAGGAAAAACGCCAGCGCTACCGGATCAAGGTGTCCTTCGAGCCATTTCCCGTGAAACGACGCATCCTTGCGATGGCGGCAGGAGTTCTGCTGCGGCGCAAGCGCGACTACCGCTGGGTGGACCGGGTTTTCATCCTCTCTCTATCCGGGATTGTCTTTCGCGCCCTGCGCCCGCGCGATCCCGCCGCGATGCCCAAGTTCCTCCGCAAGTCCGCGATGGGGGTGGACGTGCTTTTCAAATAGAAAGAGTTTAGATCATGCAAGCGGATTGCAGGGAAGTCTGCTCCGCCAGCGGTTCCGGCTGTCCGTCGCGCCTCAGGCTCTCGATGAACCCGGCATACCGCACCAGTTCCATCCGTCCGTCGTGATGCTCGATGATGGCCGTGAGGCTTTCCACCCAGTCGCCCGAGTTGAGATAGTGGATCGCGCCCACTTGTTTGTCTTCGGGCGTGTGGATGTGACCGCAGATGATGCCGTCGCATTTCCGATGGCGGGCCAGTTCCTGGAGCAGTTCCTCGTAGCGGTCCACGAAGCTAACAGCGGACTTGACCTTGGCCTTCACGCGCTTGCTGAGGGAGAAATAATCCTTGCCGCGCCATGCCCGGTAGTGGTTGTAAAAGCGGTTCACGCGAAGCAGGAAATCGTAGCCCACCGCCCCGAGTGAGGCGAGCCACTTGTGGTTGGTGGAGACGCTGTCGAAGCCGTCGCCGTGCACGATGAGGTAACGTTTTTCCGCCGCCGTGACATGAATGTGTTCCTTGGTCAGGCGGATCCTGCCGAAGGCCATCGGCAGGAAACGCTCGAGGATCTCATCATGATTCCCGCGCAGATAGATCACCTCGGTGTGGTCCTGCTCGGTCATCTTGATCACCTTGCGGATCACACGGCTGTGGCGCGATGTCCAGCGTCCGCCGCGTTTCAGCGCCCAGCCGTCGATGATGTCGCCGTTAAGGACCAGCTTGCGGCACTTGATGTGTTTGAGGAATTCCACGACTTCATCCGCCTTGCTATCAGGTGTGCCCAGGTGGATGTCCGAGAGGAACACCGTGCGACAGGAAAACTTGGGGCGCTTGGATTTCTTTTTCACGGCCACTGGGATTTCCTCAGCGGTTCCCGAAATCTCGGCGAGCCTGCGTGCGAATTCCTCCACCACTTGGTCCCATCCGAGGGATTCAGCAGTTTCCCGGGCGGCTTCCCGCAGCTTGTCGTCGGTCCGTAGTGAAAGCGCGTTCACCGCGAGACGGATGAATTCCGCGGAGTCGCCCTTGACGGCCTTGAGTCCGTTTTCGCCCGCCCGCACGTGCAGAGCCGAGCCTGCGTAGTCATAGCTCACCGTGGCGAGGCCGCTGGCCATCGCTTCCAACAGCACGTTGCCGAAGGTTTCAGTTTCGCTAGGAAAGACCAGCACGTCCGCGGAGGCGTAGTGTTTGGCGAGTTCCTCGCCGGTTTGCACACCGGAAAAACAAACCCACGGGAATTTCACGGCGAGTTTTTCACGCAAGGGACCGTCGCCGACCACCACGCACCTCACGTCCGGGAAGACCTGGCGCATTTGCTCGAAGGTCTTCATCGCCAACTCGAAGTTCTTCTCTACCGCAACCCGGCCGACCATCACCGCGACCGGCGTGGCCGCCCGTGCGCCCCAGTGGGCGCGGAGGGATTCACAGCGTTTCCCGGGGGCGAACAAATCCGTATCCACGCCACGTTCTAGCAGATGGACGTTTT
>NZ_JBIKBQ010000125.1:0-11383 GCF_058122085.1 Luteolibacter sp.
CCCTTCGAAGGCAAGAAACGCAAGAGCCTGCCCAAACGCGAACTCCGAGCCACCCACGACTCCGACTATCTTGAACAACTCCTCTCCCTAATGTAGGGACCCTGGGGCAAGGCCCGGAGATGCCCGCTTGACAGGCCTTCGTTTTTCGCCATTCTCCGCGCCCCGCCGCGTCGGTAACGTGGTGGAAATTCCATTCCCATGAAAAAGGACCTGCATCCAAAATACAATCCGGTCGTCTTCGTTGACATGACCACCGGCAAGCGCTTCGTCAGCCGCTCGACCAAGACCTCCGAGAAAAAGGAAGTTATCGACGGCGTCGAACACAGTATCATCTCGATCGGCATCACGTCCGACTCGCATCCGTTCTTCACCGGACTGGCCCAGTTCGTGGACACCGAGGGACGCATCGACAAATTCCAAAAACGCTTCGGCGCCGTGCGTCGCGTCGGGAAGCCGAAACTCGACTGATCCAGTCCATTTCCCCGAATTTCACCCAAACGCCTGGCCGCCTCGTCGCAGCCGGGCGTTTTGTTTTCCAGCCTGCCACGGTGGCTTGAAGGAGGCCCGGCGGCGTCTGTCGGGGCATCAACATTGCCGGATTGTAAATTTTGACTTCGAAACCGCGTATTTTCTTCCGCATGAAACAGCTCCCGCTCCTCGTCATCCTTGCCGCGGCCATCATCCACCCTTCGCTGCGGGCCGCTGATCTCGAAACGGGTTTCCGCAGTCCTCCACAAAGCGCCGGCATTCGGTTCGCCGGAGTGGACGGCGCTTTTCGTCCATGCCTGCAAGGAGGCCAAACGCCTCGACCTCGAACTGAGCCTCAGCGATAGATTTTCTTGTAATATTCGTCCACCATGCGGTCGGCGTCGAAGAAGGGGACGACGTCGTTCATGGAGTTGAGGACGATGTTGTTCCACTCATCGGGGCGGTCGTAGTAGAGGGGGAGGATTTTCTCGTGCATCGCTTCATAGAAGCCGAGCAGGTCGTGGCGGTCGCGGTCCTCGTGGCTGAGAGACGGATCGGCGGGCGGGATGATGAAGGAGTTCTTGCCGTCTTGGGCGAATTCGCAGACCCAGCCGTCGTAGGTGGATAGGTTGACGGAGCCATTCATGGCGGCGGTCATGCCGGAGGTGCCGGAGGCTTCGCGGGTGACGACCGGGTTGTTGAGCCAGATGTCGGAGCCGTTTTTGAGGAAGCGCGAGAGCTCGAGCTCGTAGCCGACGAGGACGGTGGCGTTCGGATAGTCCTTGGTGACCCGGATGAGGTGGTTGAAGGTGTCGATGGCGGAGTAGTCGAACGGATAGGGCTTGCCGGCCCAGATCACCTGGACGGGGTATTTGTTGTTCTGGAGCAGCTCGCGGAAGAGGCGGATGTCGCGGGCGATGAGGTCCGGGCGCTTGTAGCCGGCGAAGCGGCGCGCCCAGACGATGGTGAGCACGTCGGGCTTGAAGAGCTTGCCCGTCTGATCGGCGACGACGCGGAAGAGCCTCTCCTTGAGCTCGCGCTTGCGGTGTTTGAGCTCGACGATGTCGCCGCGGAGGCGGGCGTGTTCGAGGCCGTGGTCAGCCCAGTATTTCTTGTTCTGGGCGTTGGTGACGTGGGTGATCTCGCAGATGTCCGGATAGTCCTTCCACATCTGGCGGGAGACCTCGCCGTGGAGTTTGGAGACGCCGTTGGCGATGCGGGCGATGCGGAGGGCGGCAAGCGAGTGGTTGAACTCGTCGCCCTCGATGCCGGTGATTTCGCGGACTTCTTCTTCCGGGACGCCGCCGAAGAACGAGAAGTCGCGGAGCAGGTGGAAGCCGTGCTTTTCATTTCCGGCCTCCTCGGGCGTGTGGGTGGTGAAGACGAGGCGCTTTTTCACCTCCTCGAGGCTGCGGTGTTTTTCGTAAAGGTGGAAGGCGGCGGAAAGGCCGTGGGCTTCGTTGAGGTGCCAGATGGACGGGTCCACGCCGAGCTCGTCGAGCAGGCGGGCGCCGCCGGCTCCGAGGATGATGTATTGGGCGATCCGGCGGAGGTGGTCGTGGTCGTAAAGCCGGTGGGTGATGGCGCGGGAGAGGCTGTCGTTTTCCTCGACGTCGGTGCTGAGGAAGAACATCGGCACGGTGTTGAAGATGTCGCCCGGCAGGAACATGGCTTTCACCCAGACGAGGTGGCCGTGGACGGGCACGGTGAAGCGGATGCCGGTGTCCTGGAGGAAGGCGTATTCCTTTTTGCGGAACTGGATGGCCAGCTCGCGGTCCTCGCCGCGGGCCTGGTTGTAGTAGCCGTAGGTCCAGAGGATGCCGATGCCGCAGAGGTTTTGCCGGAGGTCGGCCGCGGCGCGCATGTGCGAGCCGGCGAGGAAGCCGAGGCCGCCGGAGTAGATTTTGAAGCTCTGGTCGATGGCGAACTCGCAGGAGAAATAGACGGCGCTTTTGGCGTATTCCGGGGCGATTTCGTAGTGGTGGGCGAAAGGTTTCGGGAGAAAAGAGGATGCCATGATGCGTGAAGTGTGGTTGAAAAAGTGGTGATGTCGCGAACGAGAGCGACGGTTTGAATCAGTTGCCCGGATCGGACTCGTTCATGCGGAGCATTTCAGACGTCGGTGTTTGGTAAGTCATGGTAAATCCGGGGCGGGCGGGACCGTGGGTGATGTTCGCGGGGATGTCGAGTGTTGTGCGGAGGTTGATGCTTGTTTCAAGCCAACTTCGAGCCTTTTCAGCGCGGCGCAAGCTTGGCGCGCACTCCTTGCAGCGGTTGTTCGATCCAGCGCCACGAGGCGAGCGTCAGCCCCCAGGTGACGGCCGCGAAGACGGCGATCCTGAAAAGCGCGCCGAGTCCCGAATCGAAAGGCCCGCTCCAGAGAAACCAGAAGATTTTCCCGGTCACCAGCGGCGCGAGGTTGTGAAACAGATAGATCCCGTAGGAAAGCGCGCCGACCCGCTGGAGGACCGGGTTTTCCAACGATCTCTTCGCGAGTCCGGAGAATCCCACCGAGCACGCCGCGATGAACCCGCACAGCGCGACCGCCAGCAGCGTTTGCTGGAACGCGCGCAGCCCGAAGGTCGGCCAGCCCAGCGCGTGCGCTCCGAACATCGCGAGATACCCGGCGAACGCGACCACCGCCAGCCAGCGCAGCCCCGGACTTTCCAACGACATCCCGCGATGCACGGCGAGGGCGAGCAGCCCGCCGATCCCGAAGTAATCGAACGTCGCCCACGTCAGCACCTGCGGCCAGGCGCACCACGGCACGAAGCTGTCATGAAACATCCGGGACAGCGGGCCGACCGCTGCAAAAACCCAAACCGCGGCAAGCAGCCATTTCCGCGGCAGGAACCAGATCACGAACGGCCAGATCAGATAGAACTGCTGCTGGATGGCCAGCGACCAGAAATGATTGGTCCCCTCCGGCCAGTAGCCGAGGAAGGCTATGTGGATGTTGGAAAGATGAAACAGATACCACGGCATGCCCGCGCCGGTGACATCCGGAGCGCGGACGAGCCAGGCCAGTGCGAGCGCCACGTAGTAGGGCGCGAGAATCCGCAGGCCGCGCCGAATTTGATAGTTCCTCAGCGCCGCCGCCTTCCACGCCCCGCCGCGCGCCTCGCCGCGGTCCCGCTCGCGCAGCAGCGAGCCGGTGATCAGATAGCCCGTCAGCACCAGGAAAAAGAACAGGAACACCTCGAACGGGAACACCCGCGGCCAGCCGGCCGGGCACCAGTGATCCCAGCAGATCGCCAGCATCGCGATCGCCCTCAGCCCGTCCAGTTGCACAGCGCGCCCGCTCACAGGATGGTTGAAACCATGATCCGCCGCATCATGCACGCGCTTTTCCGGGAAATCGCGCCGCTTGCCTCATTCAACGCGGTGTCCAACCTTGGAGTCATGAGCGGGCGTGGATTTTGGCAAGACGCGCGAGGGCGTGACTTTACCCAGCTCCTTGTCGATGAAATCAGAGACATTGGCTTCTTCGGGCTTCCGCTTGTGCCCCCGTTACACGATTTCAGACACCCCGTTACGCGATGTCCGGGCACTTGTGCTCCAGGTAACGCGCCCCGTGGCGGCGGGACGGATAGGTGATTCGCCGCCGGATATTTCTTTCACTTCACGGATGGCTCGTTAGGATATCCGCACTTCATGCAAAACCATCTCCCAGTTTGCCACAGCCCCGGCCGGATTCCCGGCACCTGCGGAAACTGAGGGAACCGGGGTCAGGGTGCAAATCTTGACAAAAGATTGGTGATGACAACTTCCGTGGCCTGCAAGTGAACGATCCGGTGGAGCAATACTCGCTGAATTCGATTTCCGGCAAATTTTCCGGGCTGCACCTGCGGTGCATCGAGTATGTGGGATTCAAGATCATCGACCCGTCGGTGGATCTCGGGTTCGATCTATCCGCGGAGTATGCCGCCGCGTGTGAGGTGCATGGGAAGTGAACATCGAACGCCCGACATGGAACGTTGGAGCGCGGGGGAGAGGAGAGTAGCCTCCGGCGGGAGAGGGTGAGGTGCGGCGGTCATAGACGCGCCGCTACAGGGTCCATGCACGGAGCGGAGACGCTCCGGCAACGGACTGGGGCGAGACGCCAGCAGCTCCGTGAACTCCTGCTGGCACTCAACAACGCCGGCTTCTCCGAAACCAATCTGGTCGCTGGGGTCGGTTCCCGCAATGAAACCATTTGCCGCCGCTGGCGGCTGAGACAGCCGGAACACATTCTCCCCGCGTGCCCTTATTTCGCGAAGCCTTGGGCTTTCGGCCCTACCGCGATTTGAAGATCAAGGCGCTCGGCCGGTCGTCAGGCCGGACGGGATTGTTCAATCAAGGGGTTGCGTTGCCGGGGATTTCCGGCAATTCTCCGCCGCTTTGTGGAATTTCAAGTGAATGACGGCCTTTCTTTTCAGTTGTGACCATGCGACCTGCGCGGTGCCGGAGGCATATCGGGAGATTTTCCGCGGGTCTGAGGATGCTCTGACTTCGACCGAGGGCTGGGAGCCGGGATCGTTGAATTTGTCCCAGGGCTTCGCGATGAAATTCCGAACGCCGCTGGTTCACGGCGACGTGACGCGGCTGCTGATTGATTTCGGCAAAGACGGCGACGCGCGCTGGAGTCGGTTTTCCCTCAAGCTGCCCGAGGCGACCCGGGTGAAGGTGGCGGACCGCCACGAGCGGCCCTATCGGATGTCGCTGAACCAGCGGATCGCCGAGGATTTGCGGCGTCATCCGGCCTTGTTGCATGTGATGATCCACACGGATCCGGCGACGGACGGGATGGTGATGTTGGAAACGCCGGTCGGTGCGAAGCTGGCGGATCGTTTCGCGGCGGCGTGGCGCTCGCGGCTGGCGGCGGCGGATGTCGATGTGCGCCATGTGAGCGGGGTGGAGTCGAGCCCGCTGGCGGCGACGCTGGCCGGGACTTTTCCGGCGGAGCGCTATGCGCAGGTCCGGCTCTCGGTATCGCAGACGTTTTTCCTGGAAGGGCGGCCGTGGCGCTGGGAGACCTTGAAGAAACTTCTGTTGGACTCGCTCGTTCTGGTCGGGAACGAGGTGATCGTGGTCAGCGCCCCAGAATCCCCCTAGACTGGTCCATGCTGAGGGTGCGTTGCTCTCGCCAGTCGATGACTTCGGGTTGTTCGTAGCCGCGGCGGCGGTTTTCGATTTCCGAGTTGGAGCCCTTCTTGATCTGCTTGCCGCCGGCCTCGCGGGCGGTGCTGGTGGCATAGGCGTTGGTTTGATAGTTGTCCGGAATTTTGGCGTTGGCGCCGCTCTCGTTGGCTCCTTTTCCCTGAAGGGAGGAGGATTTCTCGAAACGGCTGCCGTCGGTGTTCCCCTCGTAGGTCTGGCGGCCGTAGTCCTTGTTTCCCCACCAGGATTTCTTGGTGTAGTCGCCGGTCTTGTAGGCCTGCTTCTTGAAATCCTTCTTGGCGTCGTGCGTTTCGCCCTGGCTTTCGTATGGGCTGCGGCGGTCGTTTTGGGGTTTCCAGTTGCCTTCGGAGTCCTGCTTGTAGCCGTTGTTTTCGTTCATCCGTGCGCTGAGCCCCTTGCGGGCGGGCGCACCGGATTTATCCGGGCCGGAATCCGAAGCGCAGGATGCTAGCAGGAGCAGTGGCAGGAGGAGGGATTTCACGGTTGGGCGAGGCGTTGTTCGAGCGCCGGGTCGGGGACGGCTCCGCGTTCGAGGGCTTGGTTGTAGTAATTTCTCGCTTCGTCGAGACGTTTGCCGCGCGAGCACAGGAGCGCGAGGTTATAATAGGGCTCGCTGGGGATCGGGTCGGCGGAAATGGCGGCCTTGTAGTGCGACTCGGCCTCGCTCTTGCGACCCAGCCGGTTGTGGATGATGCCGAGGAGCAACTGGCTTTTGGCGTCGGCCGGCGCGAGTTCCACGGCTTGTCTGAGGTTTTCCTCGGCGGCGGCAAGGTTGCCGAGCGACATGAACGAGAAGCCGAGCATCCGGTGCGCGTAGGGGTTGTTCGCATCGAGCTCGACGGCGCGGCGGAAGGTGTCGACGGCGGCGGCGGGATCCTTCAGGCGCAGATTGACCACGCCCAGTTTGCAAAGCGCCGGGATGTGGCCGGGGTGTTGCTCGACGATCATTTGGAAGAGCTCGCGGGTGGGCAGGTAGCGGCCGGCGGCGAAGGATTTCTCGGCGGTGCGCTCGAACACCGAGATGTCGCGGTTCAGCTCGGCGGTGTTGCGGCCGACGGTGGCGCGGTCCTGGGCAAAGGGCGAAATGAATTCGCCATCCACCTGTTTGTCGGCGATGAGACGTTGCTCGTCGGGGGAAAGCTCGATTTCCTGGCCGTCGAAAAGTTTGACGGCCTGGGCGATGCGTTCGTCTTTGGCTCCCATTTCCTTGACCGCCTCGATGAGGAGATCGCGCGCCTGGCGGCGGCGTTCCTGGACCCGGAGCTGGCGTTGGATGATGTCCCGCAGGACGGCGACTTCTTCGGGGTTGGCGGCGACCTGGCCTTTTGAAAGCACGGCTTCCTCGCCTTTCAGACGGCTTTCCAAAGCCGCGAGGCGGCTGTCCTGCTCGCGTTTTTCCTGATGGAGTTTGTTGATCTGGGATTTCGCGATGGCGAGGTCGCGGAGAGCGTCGATGATATCGTCCTTGGCGCTGTTGTTGTCGAGGTTGAGGCGCTCGACTTTCTCATTGGCCTCGCGGAGATTTTTGGCGAGGCCGATGTTCTGTTGGACGAGGTCCTGGATGCGTCCGTCTTCGTTGAGCTTGAGCAGGGCGCTCATTTGGTCGCGTTCCTGGAGGAGCGAATCGCGTTCCGTCCGGAGTTGGGCAAACGCGTCGCGGCTTTCCTGCAGCTCGCTGATCAGGCCGCTGATGCGCTCGTTGGCCTTGCCGAGTTCGGCGCTTTTTTGGGCGAGTTCCTTTTCGAGCGCCCGGAGCTGCGAGCGTTGGCCGGTGACGACGGAGTTGGCGACGTCTCGCTCGGCTTTGAGGTCGCGGTCGAGATCGGCGTGTTTCTGGCGCATCACCTTGAGATCCGCTTCGAGAACCGCGTTGCGGGCGAGGGCCTCGGTGTGGGCGCTGCGGCTTTGGCTCAGCGCCATTGCCATGGCTTCGCGTTCCTGCTCCAGTCCGGCGATGTGCTGGTTGAGCGACTTCATTTCATTTTCAACGGGCCGCGTCGCGAGCTGGGCGCGGAGTGATTTAACGTCGGTTTCCGCCGCGTTGAGCTGGGCTTGGACGGCATCGCGCTGGCGGGTGATGTCGCGGACGCGGGAGGCGTCGCGAGATGATTCCAAGATCGCGGCCTGATTTTTTTTCGCGATCTCGCGGAGTCGTTTCACCTCGGCCTCGGCCTCGGAAAGCTGGCGGGTGGCGAGCGGGTCCACTTCGAGGATGCCGGGGGTGAGCGGGATCACGCCGGGCGGGGGATCGATCACGGTGCCGGATTTTCTAACGCCGCCTTCGAGTTCGGCGACGACGTTTTGGTTTTTGCGGCGTTGCTCGTCGGCTTTCGGGCGGATTTTGGCGATGGCCTCGGCATTTTGCGAACTGCGGCCGTTCACCATTTCCGGCTTCCACGCCGGGTAATAGCGGCGGACGGTTTCGAGCAAGGTCCGGGCTTTTTCGAGTTTTTCGGCGGCTGCCACGAAGTCGCCGCTGGCTTCGAGTTGTTCCGCGGCGCGGATCGCGAGGTAGCCTTGGAAATAGACGTCGGACGGATCGAATTGCGCGGGCTGGATCGGTGCCGGGGCTTGGGCCAACGCCGACGCGGCCATCAGCAGCAAAACCGAACTGGCCAGTCGGGCTGCGGGGAGGCGCAAGTGGGTTGCAATCCGGGCGAACATTGAGGGCGCAACTTAGAGACGGCAAGGCGGCGGGGCAAGCGGGATTCCCCGCCGGCGCGCGCGGTTTTTCACGAGTGAGGCCGGAAGCGGTGCAAAAGTTTCTTGGAACCGCGGCACCGTGGGATATGGTAATAAACGCGTCATGCCCTGAATCCGGCTCAACTCACGATGAAAGGAACACACCATGAACTCGTCCTCCCCCGATGGTTTTATCAAATGGTTCGCCGAGATCACGATCGACGACGTTCCGCGGGTCGGCGGGAAAACCGCGTCGCTCGGCGAGATGTTCCGCGAGCTCGCAAGCCGCGGCGTGAAGGTGCCCGACGGCTTCGCGATCACGGCCGACGCGTTCCGCCATTTCATCCGCGAGGCCGGGATCGGCGAGCGTATCCGGGCGACGCTCGCCGACCTCGACACGCGCGACATGGCGAATCTGAGCGAGCGCGGGCAGGCGGTGCGGCAGGCGATTGTCGGAGCCACCTTGCCGGCGGATTTGCAGGATCAAATCACCGCCGCCTATCTCCAATTAGAGGGGGATGTCGCGGTGCGCTCGTCCGCCACCGCCGAGGATCTGCCGGCCGCGAGTTTTGCCGGGCAGCAGGAGACCTATCTGAATGTCAGTGGCACGGCCGCGCTGCTGGAGGCGTGCAAGCATTGCTTCGCCTCGCTCTTCACCGACCGTGCGATCAGCTACCGGGCGGACCGCGGGATCGACCATTTCCAGGTTGCGCTCAGCATCGGCGTGCAGCGCATGGTGCGCTCGGATCTCGCCTGCTCGGGGGTGATTTTCACCATCGACACCGAGACCGGTTTCCGCGATGCGGTGATGGTCAGCGCGGCCTACGGTCTGGGGGAAAACATCGTGAAAGGCACGGTCACGCCGGATGAATACACGGTCTTCAAGCCCACGCTGAAAACCGGCCACCGGCCCGTGCTGCAAAAGACCGTGGGCAGCAAGGAATTCAAACTCGTCCATGATTTGGAGGGTGGGAACGCGCTGAAGAACATTCCTGTTCCGTCAGAGGATCGCGCCAGGTTGGCGCTGACGGATGACGAGGTGCTCGAGCTCGCGCGCTGGGCCTGCATCGTCGAGGACCACTACTCCGCCAAGCGCGGCCAATACGTGCCGATGGATCTGGAATGGGCCAAGGACGGACTCACCGGCGAGCTGTTCATCCTGCAGGCGCGGCCTGAAACGGTGCAGTCGCGCAAGAATCCCGACGTGCTCGAATCCTATCAATTGCAGCGGCGCGGCACCGTGCTTGCCCGCGGGCGCAGCGTCGGCACCAAGATCGCCACGGGACGGGTGCGCGTCATCACCCGCCCGGAATTCATCGGCCAGTTCCAGGATGGCGAGGTGCTCGTCACCGACAAGACCGACCCCGACTGGCAGCCGATCATGAAGAAGGCCGCGAGCATCATCACCAACCGCGGCGGGCGCACCTGCCACGCCGCCATTGTCAGTCGTGAAATCGGCGTGCCCGCCATCGTCGGCACGGTCAACGGCACGGAGTCGCTCAAGGACGGGCAGACGGTCACCGTGAGTTGCGCGGAGGGCGACACCGGCTTCGTCTATGAGGGCGAACTGCCCTTCAACATCGAGTCCACGAATCTCAAGGAACTCGCCAAGCCACGCACCAACGTCATGATGAACCTCGCCAATCCCGAGCAGGCGTTCTCGCTCTCCTTCATCCCTAACGACGGCGTCGGCCTCGCGCGGATGGAGTTCATCATCAGCACCTACATCAAGATCCACCCGCTCGCTTTGGTGAACTTCGCGCAGCTCGTCGACCCCGTGGCCAAGGCGGAAATCGAGCGGCTCACCGCGGGTTACACTGACAAGCCGCGGTTCTTCGTGGACAAACTCGCGCAAGGCGTCTCGATGCTCGCCGCGGCGTTCTACCCGAAAGACGTCATCCTTCGCCTCAGCGATTTCAAGACCAACGAGTATGCCAACCTCATCGGCGGCCGCGCCTACGAGCCGGCCGAGGAGAACCCGATGATGGGCTTTCGCGGCGCGAGCCGTTACTACCACCCGGCCTATCAGGACGGCTTCGCGCTGGAATGCCGGGCGGTGAGAAAAGTCCGCGACGAGATGGGCCTCACCAACCTCAAGCTGATGATCCCGTTTTGCCGGACCATCGACGAAGGCCTCAAGGTGCAGGCGGAGATGGAAAAACACGGCCTCAAACGCGGGCGCGACGGACTTGAAATCTACGTCATGTGCGAGATCCCCAGCAACGTGATCCTCGCCGAGGAGTTCTGCGACATCTTCGACGGCTTCAGCATCGGCTCGAACGATCTCACCCAGCTCATTCTCGGCGTGGACCGCGACAGCGAGATCGTCGCGCCCATTTTCGATGAGCGGAACGCGGCGGTGAAGAAGATGATCGCCAGTGTCATCGCCACCTGTCGCGCCAAGGGCCGCAAGATCGGCATCTGCGGGCAGGCCCCGAGCGACTATCCGGAGTTCGCGCAATTTCTCGTCGAGCAGGGGATCGACAGCATTTCACTCAACCCCGACACGGTGCTCAAGACAACGCTCGCGATCCTGGAGACGGAGCGGAAACTCGGAGGGAAATTCTAGCCATGCAAGCGCGCAATCGCTACGAGCCGGGACCGGAGGTGGAGTCGTTCTATCATTTGCGCGGCTGCGATCTCGCGAGGCGGGCGTGCCAGGGCACGGCTTGTTTCGTGGCTCGCAATTCTAGCGGCGAGGCGCAGCCGTGCGAAGACCCGCGGGTTTACTGCCTCGGGCGCTGCTTCGAATCCCCGGCGACCGGGCTATCCGAGTTGCGTCCCCACATCGAAGTCCACTCGCGCGAAGCCGTCGTGCTCAAGCGGATGGTGGAAGGCGGGGCGCGCTCCCTCGACGACTATTGGCGCGGCGGTGGCTATCACGCTTTGGAAGCCGCTCGCGCCGCTCCGCCCGAGGCGGTGCTCGATGCGGTCGAGAAGTCCGGCCTGCGCGGTCGCGGCGGCGCGGGATTCCCGACCGGCCGCAAGTGGCGAGCGGCGGTGGCACAGAAGCCCGCGCCGAAGTATGTCGTCGCCAATGCGGACGAAGGCGATGCGGGCGCATTCAGCGATC
>NZ_JBIKBQ010000126.1:0-11119 GCF_058122085.1 Luteolibacter sp.
ATGGTATTCATCGCCGATGAAGAACGGCGAGCTGTCGAAGAAGGGGTCGGCCGAGGCGCCCATGGTTGCAACGAGTGAGCCTGGGTCGTCGCTGCCGGCATAGTGATAGCGACCGACGATCTTGACGACTCCAGGCACGGCCCACCAGGTGGGTGCCAGCGTGAGCCCCCAGGCGGTGGTGTCGCCCTTGCCGATCATGAAGTCGCCGAGAAACGAGAAACGATCCTGTTCGAGAGTAAAACCGGTCGAGAACAAATGCCGGAAGGCGGGGTTGTCGGAAACGAGCTGGCCGCCATTCGCGGAGCGCCGGCCAGCGATGTCGTAGCGCGGGATGGAGTCGGAGTTTCCGGCATCGAAGTTATGCAGATAGTCGAGGTGCCAGCGGGTGCGCATGAGCGTGTTGCCGCTTGGTTCGACAAAGGTGCGGGCGAGGTTGAGGGCGAGGATGCCGTCGCCCCCGGGCGCGGGGATGTAGGGATCCGAATCCGAGGAGAACCAGCCGAGGCCGTATTCCCAATCGTTGCGGCGGTAATCGAACTGGACGCCGAGCGTGGTGGCCGGGGCGATCATGTTGACGAGCATCGCGCGGTCCGGATAGGGGGAGGACTCCGGTTCCTGGCGGTATTCCGCGGTGAATTGCGGGCGGAACTTGCCGTAGGTGACGCCGGTGTCCGGCCGCAGTTCGGTGCGGGCGCTGAGGCGTTCGATGCCGCTGTGATCGCCATTACCGGCGAGCTCGCCGGTGGCTTCGATATCGGTGTTGCCGAAGGCGCGGATGCGCGCGCCAAGCCGGGCGCGGCGGGTGCGGGAAGAATCGATATCGACATTTTTCGAAGGAGTCGCATCCACACCATCGACCTCGGCCTTGCCGAAAGCGGCCTGCCATTCGAAGAAGCCGGTGATGGCGACATGCTGGACCCACGGGTTGGAATCATCCTCGAAAAGCACGGCGCGCGCCCAGACGGGATCGAAGGCGCGCGTCTGCCACTCGGGCCAGACGGCTTCCGGATAGACGAGGTTTTCGCGGAGGACTCCGGCGGTGGTTCCAGCGCTTGCCGGAGCTGCGGTGGGCTTCTTGTCGGCTTCCAGCATGTCGAGCGCCTCGTTGGCGTGGGCCAGTGAGACAAGGGAAGCGAGTAAAATGGGACGGATGGGGTTCATGGGACGAATAACTTTTAACTCATCACTCATTTCTTTTCCCGATCCTCCACCCGGTCCGCGGCGCGGCGGACGCGACTGGTGTATTGTTCGAGGGATTCGCTCTTCTTGAGGGTGAGGGCGGCCTGGAGGTGGGTGAGAGCCTCCGGGTAGCGGCGCTCGCGAACGAGCATCTGACCGAGTGACAGATTTGCCTGATAGGCGACCGCATCGATCCGGGCGGCGAGTTGATAGTTCGTGCGCGCCTCGTTGACGAGGGTGGCGCGTTTCTCCTCGTCCGCCTCATTGCGGGACAGCAGGTCCTTGTGGCGTCCGAGTTCCACGAGCACCTCGCCATTGGCGGGATTGAGTCCGACGAGTTGATTGAGCAAGGCACCGGTGCGGTCCGCCTCGCCCTTGGCTTGGGAAACGCGGACCTCGGTGAGCAACAACGCGGTGAGATCGGCGGGCGGAAGCTTGTCGCCGCTCTTGGTGCGGATGCGGGCGATGAACTGCTCCGCTTTGTCCGGAAAACCATAATCATTGAGAATGCGCGCGGATTTGAGGGCGCGCGGGATATCCAGCACGCTGGCCTTGTCCATGGCGGCGAGGTAGGCGAGCAGCGCGAGTTGCGGCTCGTTGCGGTCCATGTGCAGGTTGCCCAACAGGTTGAGGTTGGCCTCATCGGCGATGCCCTTGAGGCGGAGCGTCTCCAGATTGACGATGGCGTCGTCCTTGCGCTCCATGGCGATGTAGGCGCTGGTTTGCTGGAGCCAGAGTTGTTTGTCGTTCGGGTTCTGCTCGATGAGCGTGCCAACCATGCTCGCGGCCTCCGGGTATTTCTCCTGGGCCATCAAAGCCTGGGCGAGGCCGAGTTTCCAATCGCGCGACGATGCATCCAGCAGGTAGGCCTGGCGGTAGGCGTTTTCCGCGGCGACGGCGTTTTTCTTCAGCAAATGGCAGTATCCTAGCAGGCCATAGACGCGGGCGGAGTTCTCACCGAGCTCGATGGCCTTCTGGAGCATCGGCATCGCCTCGTCGGTCTTGTTCTGGGAGATATACAAATAGCCGAGGTTGGTGTGGGCGCGGCGGAAGCGCGGGAAACGGCGGATCGCCTCGAGAAACGCGCGGCGCGCCTCGTCCGGGCGGTCGGCCTGGAAGTAGAGGTTTCCGAGCACGAAGACCATTGCCGGGCTGATCTCGGCGGGCGCCTTCTTGGGGTCGGCGGGTTTCTCGGTCTCCTGGATGAAGCGGGCGAGCTCCGCCTCGGCCTCGCGGAACTTCGATTGGCCGAACAACTCGCGGATGGTCCCGAGCGCCGCTTGCTCGTCGGCGGAGACTTTCGGCTCCACTTCGGATAGAAATCCGTAGGAGCCGACAAAATCGCGCACGAACTTCGGATCACGGAAGAGGTCCGAGGGCGGGATGATCGGCTGGGCGCAAAGCGCGCCGGACATCAGGGCGAGGATGTGGAGGATGCGGGACATGGGAATCTGAGATTTGAAAATTTGGGATTTGAGATTGGGATTCGGCGTCAGTTTTTCTTCACCTCGAAGTTGAAGGGGACGATGCAGCTGGCCTTGATGTTGCGGCCGGCCTTGCTGGCGGGTTTGAATTTCCACTTGTTCACCGCGTTGATCGCGGCCTTGTCGAGGTCCGGATGGCCGGAGGATTGTTTGATCGAGGTGCCTGCGACCCGCCCGCTGTCATCCACGGTGCAATTGACCAGCACGCGGCCGCCGATGCCCTTGCTGAGAAGGGAACTCGGATAGGTGGGGGGAGTCTTGCTCACCGGTGATGCGGGAGTGTCCATTTCCCCACCCAGAGGATCGTCACCATCGCCGCCACCGAGCGAGCCTCTTCCGAAGCGGGGGATATCCATTGCAAAGCCGGATCCCGTTGATGCCACCAGATCGCCGATGTCGATGCCGAGATCGAGTTCTGAGGAGTCCTCGGGTGAATTCTCGTCATTCGCAGCCATCTCCAACGGCTCGACCGACTCCTCCAACTCCTCGGGTTCCTCCATTGTCTCCTCCTCGGGTGGCGGCGGCGGAGGGGGTGGCGGGACGGTGATGTCCACGATCTGATATTCCTCGACCTCCTCGTCGGCCTGGTGATTTCCGGTGCTGAAGATCAGGTTCGCCACCCCGCCTATCAGGACGATGGCTAACATTACGCCGATGAACCATCGATGGCGTGATTTGGCAGGTGGTTTGGTGAACGAGGACATCGGATCAGTCGCAGGCGGCCCGACGCGGCGAAAGGGAGTTTAATAACCACCCGGCACCGCGTCTCTTGACGGGCTTCCCTTTACTTCTTGGCTTGGGTGGCGAGGCCGATCTTGTCGATTCCCAAGCGCCCGAGCAGCGACACCACGGCCATGACTTTCTGATATTGCGCCGCGCTGTCGCCACGGACGACCACGGGCAGATCGGGAGTGGCGGCCTTGAGGGCGCTGAGCTTGGTTTCCAGTTCCTCCAATGACACCGGCGTGAGGTTGAGTGAGATCCGGCCCTCCGGATCCACGGTGATGGCCTGGATCTTGGGCGCTCCGATGTCGGTGGAGGCTTTTCCGCTGGCGCTCGGCAGCTCTACTTTCACGCCTTTCACGCCTGCGGCGGTCATGACAATGAAAATGAGGAGAAGGACCAGGTAAAGGTCCACCATCGGGGTGACGTTGATATCGTCGTAGCTTTTATCGTCTGCGGAGGCCATGGCTTGAGTGGGTGGGTGGTATGAATGCGTTCGGACAGGAGAATGGAAAACAGATCAGTCTTTGCTCGGATAGAACTCGGCCATCTTGGCGACGAACTCGTCGATGAAGACCTGGATCTCCGCGGTGGTGTTCTTGATCCGGCCGTTCAGATAGGAATAAACGAACAGGGCGGGAATGGCGACGATGAGGCCGGCGACGGTGGCGAGCAGGGCCGAGGCGATACCCGGGGCGATCGCATTGACGTTCACTTCTCCCTCCTTGGAAATGATGGCGAAGGTGATCATCACGCCGACCACCGTTCCTAGCAGGCCGATGTATGGGCCACCGGCGATGCTGATCGTCAGGTAGATCAGTCCATCGGTCAGCTTGTGCTGGATCTGGACGAGCCCGGCATCCAGCGAGGCGCGGATGGCCTGGATAGAACGTGCGGTGAGTCCGCCCGACTGATTCGGCCCCGGGGCGAGGCGGTGGCTGATCTCCTCGGAGCCGATGTGGTAGATTTGATAGAACGGGGATTTTTGGATCATCGCCTGCGACTCCGGATTGGCGTTGCCACCGAAGCTGCGGACGCTGTCGCCACAGGCGTGGTCGATGGCGGTGAGGTCCGAAGAGAGCAGGCGCCACTGGCGGAGGAACTCGCCGCTGCCCTTGTGGATGGAATTCAGGTAGAAGATCTTTTTGACTGCCACCGACCATCCGACCGCGATCATGAGCACGCAGATGCCAATGGCGATCCAGCCGTCGAACATCATGTTCTTGGCGATGTCTCCGAACAGCATGACGTGTTCCATGGCCTTGTTCTGGCCGCCCGGATGTTTGATTTCAGCCTCGATCGCCTTGCCCATGGTGCCATCGAAGGGAAGGTCTCCCTTGCCCGACAGGATGGTCTGGCTGATCGCGCCGTTGGACTCGTTGATAGAGACCACCGCGGGAAGCCCCGAGCCGGTATCCGCCGGCGGGGAGATTCCCTCGGTGGACTTGTCTGCGGATGCGAAGAAGACGGAGGGTCCGGCAACAAACAGGGTGCCTTCGATCGCCCGGCCCGCGAAACCGAGCGCCTTGCCCTCGAAACGATGTCCGCCGGCGATGGCACCGAGGCGGGTAATTCCAAGCGCCAGCACCTTGAGCCGCTCGATCATCTCGGCCGCGGGATCGCCGACGGAGGACGAGGCTTTCTGGTCGAGATTCGCGATCTGATCGCGGTAGAGCTGGAACTCGGAGGGATGGATGCGGGTGACGAGCGCTTTGGAATACTGGTTGAGCAGGCCCGAAGTGTAGGTGAATCCGCCCTTGCGGGTTTCGAGTTCCCGCTCGAGGACCTTGATCTTGGTGGTCCGCAGTTCCTCCTCGCGTTCGAGGGCGCGAAGCTCTCTGGCGAGCGAGAGGGCGTCGTCGTCGAGACGATTCACATCGTTGTAAAGCGAGCGACGGAGGTCCGCGTATTCCTTCTGGGTGCTCTGAAGCTCGCTAACAGCCTTGTTGAGCGCCGCGCGGGCGCTCTCGTTCGGATTCGAGGCGATGGTCGCCCCGGCGGAGGTGAAACCGGCCACGGCAAGGGTGGCGGCGGCTAAGATGCGATGAATCATGGCTGGATAAGTGGAAGATGGGTGAACGAGACGTCTTTCTCGCTGGTTGCGGTGATCACGAGTTTCAGGATTTGCGGGGCGAGGTCGCTGCGTTGCTGGAATTTCCAGCCATCCGCGCCGGCGCGGCCTGCCAGGGCGAAGCTGCCGTCCTCATTGACGCCATAGGCAAGGGCGAGGCCGAAATAGACGACCTGCATGTTGAATTCGTGGCCTTTGGAATCCGTGTGTAGCTCGGGAAACACATGGACGCCTTGCTGGAATTTCTCCACGTCGGCCATGAGCTCGGTGATGGTGACGAGTCGCTTTGAAATCTCCTCGGTCTGGCCATCCGCAGGCAGTAACAGATTCCGTTGGATGGCTTCGATGCCTTGAGTGATCTTGGGATTCTTCCGCAAGGGCTCGGGAAACAGCGGGAATTTGGCGGCCATGTTCTCCTCCATCATCCGGACCTGGCGCTTGAGCTCGTCCTCCGCGGCCAGGTAGCGGTCTTTCTCGGAAACCTTGTCGAGCGACTGCTGGTCGCCACCTTCCTTGCGGGTCTTGGCGGAGGCGATCTGTTCCTTGAGCGTGGTGATTTCGCTTTCGAGTCCTTCCTTGTAGTTCTGGAGCACCTCTTGGTCGCGCGACCAGTCGTTCTCCTCCAGCTGGATTTTGCGCATGGTTTCCACCCATTCGCGGACGGAAGTGCGAAGTTCTTCGGTGGGGCTGACGGCGGCTTCCTGAGCGTGGATCTGGAGGCCCAGAGCGAGAGAGATGATTTGAATTGGAATGCGCATGACGTGCGTTGCGGCGTTATAAAAGAGGGGCCGCCGGCATTTGCCGACAGCCCCCGTGTGACAATTTCGTCAGATTCGGAGCTTATTGGGCGCCTTCAACCGACAGGCGGTAGAACTCCTTGGTCGGGCTTGAGGTGACGTCAACGCCAAGGGTCATGTTGCCCGCAGGCACCCAGCCACCCAAGGTGTTCGACTTCTGAACCGGCACGGACAGGATGGCGGTGTTGCCGACCTTCTGCACCGTGGTTTGGCCCACCGTGCGGAGGTCGAGAATGTCAGCAGTATTGTAGAGGCTGAAGGCATTCGGGTCGGCAGTCACCGAGGTCTGGCCAGCGGTATAGTTGGCGGTGAACTGAGCCGTGGTCTTGAGGGTTCCCAAAACGGTGGTGGCGTCACTGACGGCTGGGTTAAAGCCCAAGCCGGTGTTGGCGGTTTCCACAGCGTCCGAGATGCCGTCACTGTCAGCGTCGGCGACAGTGACTGCACCGGTGCTGCTGCCTGCGTCTGGGTAGCCACTCAAGTAGCCATTCTGGCTAAGGTAGGTCCATCCATTGAGCCAGTTGGTGTCACCGAAGGCACCACGGTAGGTAGTGGTTTCGAAGAAACCTACGGGCGCGCCTGCTGGTGCGGCACTCAGGGTCGAGTTGCGCAGCGGGCTTGCGAGGTTAGGACGTGGATCAAGACCACCATTTGCCGTGCGGCTGATGCCTACAAGCATCGGATCGGTGCCAACGGCGGAGTTACCCGTTCCAGTCGGTGAACCGGCTGCGCCGATCACGAGACCGGTGCTAAGACCGAAGGTGCCCCAAGTGTTGTTGGAGAACACGGCTGCGGATGGCTGGGGAGACACGCCGTTGCCGACGCCGTCACCCGAATTGACGATTGTCGCGCCGCTGAACTGGTGGAGCACCGAGTTGTGCAGCTTGCCAGCAAAGTAGTCATCCATATAGATACCGGTGTTACCACCGCCAGAGGTTCCGGAGTCACCGATGAAGGTGGCGTTGTAGATGGTCGCTGTGGTGTATGGCGTGCCGGTGCGGACGGAATCCGAGCCATTGCCGCCGTCCCATTCGCCGCCACGGTCACCAAGAGTGCCGGTGGGGTTTTGGATCGCGAACCAGAATTGGTGGAAGCCCTGGTGGCCTTCGTCGAGGTCAAAGCTGTCGTCTTGGCAGAACGCCACGGCGATGCGCTTGGTGTTGACGGTGCCGCCGAAGATTTCCATGCCATCGTCGGTGTTACCAACGATTTCAACGTTTTCAATGGTGGTGCCGGAACCGACGCCACCCATGGTGAGGCCGTTGATTTCCTTACCCGAGGCGTAGACGTAACCACCGAAGCGGAGGGACATGTATTTCACCACACCCGAGTTGTCGGTAGCGTCGGTGCCGCCGTAGAGGATATCGGAGGTCGAACCGGCAGGGAAGCCTTCGATACTGAACTCATTGGCGTTGGTGGATGGGCCCGTATAATAGTTGATCGGCGCAGATCCAAGAATGATCAAGCCACCGTAAAGGCCGCCGTCAGTTTCTGGATCAAGGTCGTCGTCAGGGTCTGCGGTGAGTTCTGCATCACGGTCGGCCTTGGCGGTCATCACGATCGGTGCTTCGGCAGTGCCTTCAGCCATGATCATGCCGTTGCGGGTGATGATGAGCGAACCGTAGGTGTTGTTAGCGACATTCTTCGTGCCAAGAATGGTGGTGCCGGGCTCGATGGTGAGCGTGGCGCCGCTCTTCACGAAGATCGACTTGTCGAGGATGTAGGCGTTGTCCTTCGTCCAGGTGGTGTTGGTGGTGATGTCAGAGGTGACGTTTACATCGGTAACCACATTGCCTAGGTAACCGTTCTTGCTGAGGTAAGACCATCCATCAAGCCAGTTGGTGTCACCGAAGGCACCACGGTAGGTGGTGGTTTCGAAGAAACCTGCAGGCGAGCCGGCTGGTGCGGCACTCAAAGTCGAGCTGAGAAGCGGGCTATTGCCTTTCGGACGTGGGTCAAGACCACCATTTGCCGTGCGGGTGATGCCACGCAGCAAAGGATCAGTTCCGATAGCGGAGTTGCCGGTTCCGGTTGGTGATCCGGCTGCGTTGAGCGTGGTCAGTAGGTTACCAGTGCCACCGAAGCTGCCCCAAGTGTTGTTGGAGAACACGGAGGGCATAGGCTGGGGAGCTACGCCGTTGCCGACGCCGTCAGATTCTTTGGTAATCGCGTCGCCGCTGAACTGGTGGATCACCGAGTTGTGCAGTTGACCCGCGAAGTAGTCGTCCAGTAAGAACCCGCGGTTGCCACCGCCTGCGGTAGCGGAGTCACCGATGAAGGTGGCGTTGTAGATGGTCGCTGTGGTGTATGGCGTGCCGGTGCGGACGGAATCCGAGCCATTGCCGCCGTCCCATTCGCCGCCACGGTCACCAAGAGTGCCGGTGGGGTTTTGGATCGCGAACCAGAATTGGTGGAAGCCCTGGTGGCCTTCGTCGAGGTCAAAGCTGTCGTCTTGGCAGAACGCCACGGCGATGCGCTTGGTGTTGACGGTGCCGCCGAAGATTTCCATGCCATCGTCGGTGTTACCAACGATTTCAACGTTTTCAATGGTGGTGCCGGAACCGACGCCACCCATGGTGAGGCCGTTGATTTCCTTACCCGAGGCGTAGACGTAACCACCGAAGCGGAGGGACATGTATTTCACCACACCCGAGTTGTCAGCAGTATCATTGCCGCCGTACAGGATGTCGGAGGAAGAACCGGCAGGGAAGCCTTCGATACTGAACTCATTGGCGTTGGTGGATGGGCCCGTATAATAGTTGATCGGCGCAGATCCAAGAATAATCAAGCCACCGTAAAGGCCGCCGTCAGTTTCTGGATCAAGGTCGTCGTCAGGGTCTGCGGTGAGTTCTGCATCACGATCGGCCTTGGCGGTCATCACGATCGGTGCTTCGGCAGTGCCTTCAGCCATGATCATGCCGTTACGGGTGATGATGAGCGAACCGTAGGTGTTGTTAGCGACATTCTTCGTGCCAAGAATGGTGGTGCCGGGCTCGATGGTGAGCGTGGCGCCGTTCTTCACGAAGATCGACTTGTCGAGGATGTAGGCGTTGGCCGCCGTCCATGTGGTGTTGGTGGTGATGTCAGCGGTGACGTTGACGTCAGCAGCCTGAAGTGCGGATGCGGCGAACATCAGCGAGCCTCCAAGCCACAGGTATTGTTTTTTTTTCATAGGTTGTATCTTTGTTTTGTTGGTATTAAACGCTTAGAATGCGAAGTCCGCGCTCAAGCTCAGACTCCGGCCCGGGGAATAGGATCTGTAAACCAGTTCCGTCGGTGCGAACACTTCTGTATCCTCGGAATCGAGAAGGTTGGTGATTTTAAGTGTGACCTTTCCGTCACAGTTCCAAGCGTTGAAGGATTTGGAGATGACAAAATCCAGTGAATGATAGGGATCGCGTACAATGGATGGGCTTTCCACCGTAGCGGGAACTCCTACCAGGTATGAGTCCGTGAAGTTGTAAACGAGGCTGGTACGCAGGCCCCATTCTTCGTGATCGTAGCCGAGGATCAGATTGAAAATGTTCTCCGGTTGGCCCTCGAATGTGCTGTCCACCACCTGGCTCTGTCCTTGGGAATTAATCTGCTGCACGTATCTGAGGAGCGAATCAATGAAGGTATAGTTCGATGTGAGGCTGAATCCCGCGCCAAGCTGGCGGGCAAGCTCGATTTCGAGACCCGTGAGGGTTCCTGATTCGCCGTTCACCCAAGTCTTTTTCTCAAGTGCGTAGGACTGAGCGATGGGATCCGTCATCGACTTGTGGAACAAGTTGATCGAGATCCGGTCGCTGTCCGTGGCCAGCCAGTCAAATCGAAGGTCAAAGTTGGTAATCAGGGTATCAGTGAGATTTGGGTTACCGACGATAATGTCGCCGGTGCTTTGATCCTGAATTTCCACCGGGGCGTATTCATAGAAAGTCGGACGCGCCACGGTACGAGACCAAGCGAAGGTCGTCTTGAATTGGTCACTTGGCCCGAAGTTCCGCCACAGGGTGATGCCCGGGAGAGCGTAGTCGTTGCTGGTGACGACGCGCTCTTCATTGACGAAGAACACCGGGTTGAGTCGAGGCAGGACCTGATAGTAGCGGTCCTCGCTTTCCAGTCGGACTCCGCCGGTCAATCCCCATCCGGCGAGTTCGGCGTTGGCCATGATGTAATAGGCATCGATTTCGTTGCCTGCGTCTACGTTGCGCACCGTTCGTCCGAGTAGGGTGGCTTCGGAGATAATGAGGTCCGGCGAGGACGAGTTTGCTTGGGGACCAGTCCAACCAAGGAAGCGGTCACTGCCATCCGGTTCGGTCGGGGAGTCAATCCCATCACGGTAGTCCACACCGTAAGTGCCGCCACCGCCAAGCAGCCTGTTGTTGAGTGTCGGAGATACATTGTAGGTGAATAAGCGTCCGCGAACTTCCCGGTCCCGAACGAAATGATTGGTTCCGATTTTAAAATCGAGAAATGCGCTGTCGGATTCTTTCCACGCGGGAATCGTCAGGTCGATTGATTCGTTGACTGACTCTTCTTCGGTTTTGAGGCTTTCCCTGAAACTTTCCACCAGTGGCGGGTTGCTGCCAAAAGGGTCCGCTACGGTGAGCTGGGTGCCGAGTGATGGCTGATAGATATCGCCTGATGCGGCAATTCTCGGATCGGCGAAATCAAGTTGGGAGAAGGAGAAGGTTCGTCCATTCGGGCGGTCTTCGAGCGCGTTGCTGCGGGCGGCCATCCAGTCGAGTCTGATCTGCCGGTCATCCGGGCCAAACTTGTGGGTGCCGTCAAGTTGCAGGGTTTCGAGCTCGCGGAGCAATGGATTGATGGAATCAAATGCCTGATAAGTGTATGCACCCGCACCAAACGGGTTGCTGTCAGAC
>NZ_JBIKBQ010000127.1:0-11066 GCF_058122085.1 Luteolibacter sp.
CTCCACCGGCCCGTCCCAGCGCGAAAGAGCAATCCGAGCTTGCTGGGGAGATCAAGTTCTCGTATCAAATGTCCATCAGCCAGCCCGCTGAGATTTTAACAATTTAACGGAAAGAAAAATTTCCCCTAGCGATATCATCCGACGTTGATGAAATCCTTTCTGGCAATTCTCATGACCACACCTTTCTGACGAGCTCATGCCTTGCCGAAGAGCTGTTCAAAAAGGCCGCCGACCCCGCACCGGGCGACCCGCAATGGCCGGACCAGCTCGGCCAGTTATACTCGCGTCAGTCCCAAAAGGACGCCGCCGCCAAGGCACTCGCAGCCTGTGAAAAGGGCCAGGCTGCGGAACATGAGGACATCTTCAAGTTCTACCGGTTGGACAAGCTGGCGAAGGCGGCGTTTAAAGCCGAAGAAATCGAAAAGGCCTCTCGGTATGCCAATGAATCGCTGACCGCCGCCGCGCGTTTTCCAAAAGACTGGAACCACGGAAACGCCATCCATCACGGCAACAACGTGCTGGGCCGGATCGCCTTGAAACAAGGTGATCTCAAGCTGGCTGCCGAATTGCTTTTGAAAGCAGGCAAGACTCCGGGTTCCCCCAGCTCAACTCATTCGGTCCCAACATGAGTCTCGCCAAGGAATTGTTGGAAAACGGCCAGCGGGAGCCGGTGCTGCAGTATTTCGAGCTTTGCCGGAAGTTTTGGAAATCGGGCGGGAGCGCCTGGACCAGTGGACGAAGGAAGTGAACGCCGGCCTGCCTCCTGATTTCGGCGGGAATCTGGCTTACTGAGTGGTTTCACGCCCTCGCGGATCCACGCCATGCGATTCCTACCCGCAGACGAATGGGGCGGATTTTTGCCCTGTCACCGGCACAGGGGACTCCCCGTTTCTACTTGCGCGGGGCAGGGGGCGGGGTTATCGCCGCTGGCATGAACTACCGCGCCGCCTGCCTGCTTGCCAGCGTTGTGATCTTTTCCTCCTGCCAGGAGAAAAAGGAGATCACCGTCACGGAAACCCGTGCGGCGTCCACTCGCGACGCGGCGCCCAAGCTTTTCGCCTCCAGCGACGAGCGTTTCCGCGACGCCAAGCCGAGCCCGGTCAACGGCGAGACGCCGCAAGGCTGGCTGGCGCTCCCCGCGTCGCAATTCCGCCTGCTCAACTACCGCTTCGGCGAGAGCGGGATGGGCGAGGTCTGGGTTTCCCTCGCTTCCGGCTCGGTGCTCGACAACGTCAACCGCTGGTTCAAGCAGTTCGGCGCGGACCCGGTCGATGCTGGCGCGCTGGAGAAGCTTCCCACCGCCTCCATCGCCGGTTCGACGGGCGTTTTGATCACCGCGGAGGGCGATTACGCGGGCGGCATGGGCGCGCCGCCGAAACCCGGATTCGCGCTCGCTGGCGTGGTCGCATCGGTCAACAGCCAGATCCTCACCGTGAAAATGGTGGGCCCCAAGGCCGAGGTCGAAGCCGCCAAGCCGACGCTCGAGAGCTTCGCCAAGAGCTTGAAGATGGCTGAATGATTGCCCGCTGGAATCTCGTATCGCGACCCGCCTAATTTGATCATGGAAATCTCCGAAACGCCGCCGCCCCGCAAAGCCCCCCGATCCCTTGCCGGGAAAATCTTCGACGTGCTCTCCGGGTTCGGCCTCGCCACCATCACGATGCTGCTGCTCGGCCTGCTGACCTGGTTCGCGACGCTGGAGCAGATCGACAACGGCCTCTATCCGACACTGACCAAGTATTTCGACTGGAAGTCGGTTTTCCTGCTCCCCGAGCTCAACGGCAAGATGGTCCCGCTGCCCCTGCCCGGCGGTTACTGGGTCTGCGCGGTGCTGTTATTGAATTTGATCCTCGGCGGCATCGTCCGGATTCGCAAGGGCTGGCGGCACTATGGAAATCTCATCTCCCACTTCGGCATTATCTTCATGCTCGCCGGCGGCGGCGTGGCCCACCATTTCTCCGAGCGCGGAAACATGGCCGTCCGCGAAGGTGAGTCGTCCAACGCGGCGGAGGATTACTTTGAATACGTCGTCGAGGTCGCCGAGATCAAGGACGGCAAGGCCGGCCAAATCCACGTCATCCGCGGCAAGGAAATCGACGATCTCCAGGACGCGAAGCTGCGCACCTTCCGCCTGCCCGAACTACCCTTCGACCTCCAGCTCACCGGCTATCTGAACAACGCGGTGCCCGTCTCCGCCAACGAGCGCGCGCCCGACCGCCAGCAGCTCATCGCCGACGGTTATTTCCTGATGGAGAAGCCCAAGCTCGCGAAAGCCGAGGAGGCCGAGCGGTTCACCGCCGCCTGCTACGCGCGCATCCTCAATCGCGACGGCGGCAAGTCCGAGCCGTTCATCCTCGCCGGTGCCAGCTTCCATCCTTTTTCCTACCGCTATCAGGACCGCGTCTTCACCGTGGACATGCGTAAGCGGCTGTGGGTGATGCCGTTCACGCTCAAGCTCGACAAGTTCACCGCCGCCTTCCACCCCGGCACCATGCGGCCCGCCAAGTTCGTCAGCAACGTCACCCGCATCGAGAACGGCGGCGAGGCCAAGGTCACCATCCAGATGAACGAACCGATGCGCTACGAGGGGCTCACGTTCTTCCAAGCCAGCTACGGCCCGCCCGGCGCGGGTCCCGGCGACAAGATGTATTCGGTCTTCGAAATTGTCAGGAACCCCGCCGACAAGTGGCCGGAATACAGCCTCTGGATCGTTGCCTTCGGGATGGCCGTCACTTTCCTGATCAAACTCGGCTCGTTCCTCGCCGCCGGCTCACGCAAAAAACGCCATGTCTAACTCATCTTCCAAAGTCGGCCGGTGGATCGCCGCCGCGCTTGCGACGCTCCTGCTCGTTGCCGTGTTTTATAATCTGGTGAAGGACAACATGCCGAAGGGAGAGGTCCGCCAGATTGATGGCTACAACCCGTGGCCGGAGGAAACGCTCAAGATCGCCGAGACGCTGCCGGTCCAGAACGGCGGCCGGATCAAGCCGCTTTCGACCTTCGCCGGATTCACGATGCTCGGTCTGCACGGCGCGCGTTCGATGAAAATCGAAGGCGACGGCGGCAAGGAAATCAAAATCAAGCCGACCGCCTGGCTGATGGACTCCTTGTTCCGCCCGCAGCTCGCGATCAAGTTGCCGACCTTCCGCATCGACAACTCCGCCGTGCTCGAAGCCATCGGCGTGAAACCGCGCGGCAAGCGCGACCGCTACAGCTACGAGGACATCGAGCCGGGCCGCGAGAAACTCGTCGAGCTCACCCAGTCTTACGAAGCGATCGAGAAGGACAAGCGCGATCCCGTCCAGACCCAGACCATCGATCTCGCATATAACCTGCGGAACTACGAGAGTCTGCTCGGCTATTTCGGCTTCGCCCGCTTCGGCGTGACGCTGCATGGTTCCGGTAAGGACGGCGCTGCCGACCAGCGTGCCGACATCAGCGCGGTGATGGCGACCGCGCCGCAAATCCGCCAGCAAATCTCACAGTCCCAGGCACAGGGGAAGGCGATGGATTCCCATCTCCAGGCCTTGATGCAGCAGGTCTTCGATGCCGCGAATTTCGCCAAGTTCGGGCTCTTCATCCTGCCGCCCGCCGATCCCAAAGACCCGATCTGGCTGAGCGCCGGCAACGCGATCATGGTTCCGATCACCGAGACGAAGATTGATCCGCAGCTCGCCATCGCCGACGTCAAGGTTCTCGAAAGCACCGCCCGCTCTGTCACTGATGAAAGCGCTTTCCGCACGGAGCTCACCGCCCTCCGCGACCGCCTCGCCAAGCGCGCCGAAGCCCGCGGCGAATATCGCCACGTCCCGCTGGAAGCCAGCTACTACCAGAAGAACTGGTTTCTCTACGCCCTCGTCTTCTTCATCTTCGGAACCATCACCGCGCTGGCCATGTGGACCGTGGGCCATGGGAAGGCCGGCCGCGTCCTCTACTGGACCACCCTGGCCACCACCACCGCGGGACTTGTCTATTGCATCATTCCCATCGTGAAACGCTGCGTCATCATGCAGCGCCCGCCGGTTGGAAATTTGTATGACACCATCATTTTCATCGGTGCTACCGCAGTGCTCATCGCGCTCATCATGGAGTGGATGACCCGCCGCCGTTTCGCCCTCGGCGTCGCACCCATCCTCGGCACGCTGCTCATCATCCTCGCCCGGCGGTACGAGCTCGGCGACGCCAAGGACAACATGGATCCACTCGTCGCCGTGCTGGATTCCAACTACTGGCTGACCATCCACGTGCTCACCATCACGCTCGGCTACGCCGCCGGACTGCTGAGCGCCTTCCTTTCCTTCATCTATCTGCTCATGCGCGGCCTCGGCCTCGACGACGGCGACAAGGACATCCGCCGCTCGCTGACCCGCGCGGTTTACGGCATGATCTGTCTCACCCTGTTTCTATCACTTGTCGGCACCGTGCTCGGCGGCGTCTGGGCGAACGACTCGTGGGGCCGCTTCTGGGGCTGGGACCCCAAGGAAAACGGCGCGCTGCTCATCGTGCTGTGGACACTCTCCATCCTCCACGCCCGCCTCGGCGGCTACATCAAGGAATGGGGCCTGCACTTCGCCGCCGTCTTCACCGGCGCGGTCGTCACCTTCTCCTGGTGGCACGTGAATTTCCTCGGCGTGGGCCTCCACAACTACGGCTTCACCGCAGGGAAGGGGACCATCTGGCTGTTCTACATCGTCATCCTCGCGATCCTGGTTTTCGGCGTCATCGCCCGCGCCATCGAGGCAAGTGGCAAGGCGCGCGCCGCGGTTTGAGGCGAGCTTTTCAGTTCCATCATCCGCTAAATTCACTATCATCCCCGCATGATTGGAATCGTCCTGGGGTCTGGATTGGGATTGTTAGCCGAAGCCGTTGCCGTCGAGCGCGAAGTCACGTTCGCCGAGGCCGGGCTGCCGGCGTCCTCGGTGCCGGGGCATGCGGGGAAGTTCATCCTCGGGAAATTGGGCGGTGCTCCCGTGGTCCTGATGAAGGGGCGGGTGCATCTTTACGAAGGCCACGGGCCGCGCCTCGTCACGGCGGGCGTGCGCTGGATGGCGGAGCAGGGGATCGGGAAAATCATCCTCACCAACGCGGCGGGCACCTTGAATCCCGACTTCGCGCCCGGCAGTTGGATGATGCTCAGCGACCACATCAACCTCACCCGCTCCTCGCCACTGGAGGGCGCGGATTTCGTCGATCTATCCGTCGCCTACGACGCCGTCTGGCGCGCCGAGTTCCGCACCGCGGCGGAGTCCACCGGCATGGTTCTCCACGAAGGCGTGTATGCCGGGCTGCGCGGCCCGCAGTATGAAACCCCGGCGGAAATCCGGATGCTCCGCACCATCGGCGCGGACGCGGTGGGAATGAGCACCGTGCTGGAAACCATCCAGGCCCGCTCGCTCGGCCTGCCCGTGGCGGGGTTTTCCTGCCTCACCAACTGGGCGGCGGGCATCACCGCGGCGACCTTGGATCATCACGAGGTTTTGGAAACGGGCAAGCAGGCCGCGCAGGCGATGATCGGGCTGCTGACAGAAGTGCTGGGGCGGGACTAACGGGAGGCGGGTTCACCAAGGCGCGGCGATGCATGATCGCCGATGCCCATGGAAAGCCCTTGAAAAGCAATTCTTCCACTCCTGGTCTTGCCATGGACACGGCGGACACGTTCCGCCGCTCCTTGGGAAGAAACAGAAGCGTTGCCATGGCTCTCAATCTCGGCTAGATCTATCATCCGTGACCATGCTGCCCCAACCCCCGCCGGATGCTCCCGCGCCGCCGCCATCGGAAGCAGCGCTTCTTTCTCAGAGGAAATGGAGACAGCTTTTGACCGTTGGTCTTGTTTCGTTGGGCATCGTGGTGTTGCTGGTTTTGATCGCTTCCTTGATTCTCCGCAGTCGTAAAAAAAACCGACCAGACTGAAGCGGTGAGCAACGCCCGGCAGATCGGCCTGGCCTTATTCGAGTTCGAGGCCGAATACGGAAAATTTCCCACCGCGACGACCATCGCTGCGGTGAAGGCTAAAACAGGAACGCTCCTTCCGTTGGGAACGAAAACCTCCAACGACTTTTTCAGGCAACTGATTGCCGCTGAAATCTCCCAAAATGAAGGGATGTTTTACGCGAGAACCGCGGGTGGCCGAAAGCCGGATAATGTTTTCGATGCGACTCATGCCCTGGAAAAGAGAGAATGTGGGTTCACCTACTTTTTGGGAGCCACTGAGAAAGACAATCCCCGCAGGCCATTGGTCGTCGCCCCGATGATACCCGGCACGGATCGTTTCGACCCGAAGCCGTTCAAAGGAAAAGCGGTCATCCTGAAAATGGACAATAGCGTCACCTCGCTATCAATCGACAAGGCCGGCCACGCCATCCTGGACGGCCGGAACCTGATGGACCCGCATCATCCGATCTGGGAGGGACATGCGCCGGTGATCGCGTGGCCGGATCTTTGAAATCCAGTTTCCTTCCCCTTAAACCATCTCGGCTGCGATGGGATCGACGAGGGCGCGGCCGTGGTGGATGAGGATGAGCTGGCCGGCGTCGATGCGGGCGAGGCCTTCATCTGCCAGATTTAGGGCGCGGGCGATGGCGTCCGGGTTGAGGAGGTCGAGGGAAATGCCGTCGCGGGTGCGCAGGCCGAGGGCGATGCGTTCGAGGCGGCGGGCTTCGGCGTCGAGGGTTTCGGATTCCGCCAGGGCGTTTCCGATCGCGGTGATTTGCGAAACATACATCGCGGTGTCCGGCACGTTTTTCGAGCGGATGGAGCCAAGCGTGGAGACGGCGGAGGGGCCGAGGCCGAGGTAGTCCTCGCCGCGCCAGTAGCCTTGGTTGTGGCTGGAGTGGTGGCCGGGCTTGGCGTAGTTGGAGGTTTCGTAGTGATCGAAACCGGCGGCGGTGAGGAGTTCGTCGGCGAGGTGGAAGAACTCGGCGTCGTGGTCCTCGTTCTCGCGCATTTGGCCGCGGCGGAGGGATTCAAAAAAGGCGGTGTCTTCCTCGTAGGTGAGGTTGTAGGCGGAGATGTGGTCAGGATTCAACGAGATCGCGTGCTCCAGTGTTTTCTGCCAGTCGGCCTTGGACTGGCCGGGGATGGAGAACATCAGGTCGATGTTGACCGACGGAATTCCGGCCTCGCGGAGGATGCTGACGGACTCGCTGGCTTGGGCGACGGAGTGCTCGCGGCCGAGGATTTCCAGGACGTGCGGGGTGAACGACTGGATGCCTAACGAGACGCGCGTGACGCCGAGATCGCGGAAGAGTTTCGCCTTGGCGGCGTCGAAGGTGGCGGGGTTGGCTTCGAGGGTGACTTCGTCGAGTTTCGAAAAATCGACGGTGTC
This sequence comes from Luteolibacter sp., assembly GCF_058122085.1. Lineage (NCBI taxonomy): Bacteria > Pseudomonadati > Verrucomicrobiota > Verrucomicrobiia > Verrucomicrobiales > Verrucomicrobiaceae > Luteolibacter > Luteolibacter sp. Next base: position 7,325 of record NZ_JBIKBQ010000127.1, read on the forward strand.
GTGGAGCGCGCTGAAGAGCCGGGTGAGGTGGCCGGGCGAGAGCATGCTGGGCGTGCCGCCGCCGAGGTAAATGGTGCGGGGATTTTCCGTGATCCGGGACTTCGCTTCAGCGGCGAGGGCGTCCACGAAGCTGCCGATGGGAGTGTCGCCCGGCGTGTGTTTGTAGAACGAGCAATACGGGCAAACCCGGTGGCAGAAGGGGATGTGGAGGTAGAGAAGCATTCCGATCAAGCGCCCCGCACTCGCGAAACATAGCGGGCGACGGCCTCGCGGGTGAGCGCCGCGACGTCGGCCTCGGGCTTGGCGAAGGGCGGGACGAACCACGGATACGAGCCGAGCAGGTCGGTGATGACCGCGACCTCGCCGTCGCAGTTGTTATTTCCGCAGCCGATGCCGATGGTGGGGACGGCGAGCGACGCGGAAAGCTGGCGGGCGGTTTCCGGGATGATGGATTCGAAGACGATGGCGAAAACTCCGGCCTCGATGATGGCCTGCGCGCCTTCGCGGAGGGCTTCGGTTTGCTCGGGGGTTTTGCCTTTTTTGCGGTAGCCGCCTTCTTCGAGGACGCGCTGGGGAAGCATGCCGAGGTGGCCCATCACGGGAATGCCGGCGGCGGTGATGGCGCGGATTTTTTCCGCCTGGCGGACTCCGCCTTCGAGTTTCACGGCCTCCGCGCCGGCGGCGACGAGGCGGCGGGCGGTTTCCAGCGCTTGCTCGGCCGTGTCGTAGGTGTGGATGGGCAGATCGCCGACGACCAGCGCCCGTGGCTTGGCGCGGGCGACGGCGGCCACGTGGTGGAGCATGTGGTCGAGCGTGACGTGGGTCGTATCGGGAAAGCCGAGGACCACCATGCCGAGCGAGTCGCCTACGAGCAACACGTCCACTCCGCTTTCGTCGAGCAAGCGCGCGGTCGGGTAATCATAAGCGGTCAGCGCCGCGATGGGGCGTCCGCCTTTGCGGGCTTGGAGGGAGTCGGCTTTTTGGAGAGCTGTCACTTTGGAGAAATGAAGATGCGACAAACCTGGATACCAAAAAGCCCCCGCGGGGCGGAGGCTTATTTTATATGGCGACCCGTAAGGGAGTCGAACCCTTCTTGCCAGGATGAAAACCTGGAGTCCTAACCGATAGACGAACGGGTCGTGTGTCGCGAAGCGGGCGGAAAAGAAACTCATCGGGCCGGACCTTGCAAGGTTTTTTAGGCAAAAATTTTCAAGCTGCCGGAATCATGCTGAAAATGAGCGGGTTTTGTCGGATGATTGGCCAATCGTTGATTGCTGGCTTGTCAAGCGGGTGAGGATTTCTAGCCTCTTCGCACCCCGTCCCCGAACTTCAGGGTGGGTGTTGATCTCATGAATACTACCTTGCTTGCCAATACCGCCAATGAAGCCCGTGGCCTCGCCATGAATGCCGTCCATGCCTGTAGTTCCGGCCACCTCGGCCTTCCGCTCGGCTGCGCCGAGGTCGGCGCGGTTTTGTTCGGCGAATCCCTGCGCTATTATCCGGACGCGCCGAAATGGCTGAACCGCGACCGCTTTGTGCTCTCGGCTGGCCATGGCTCGATGTTTCTCTACAGCTGGCTGCATCTCGCCGGTTATGCGGTTTCCCGCGACGATGTGAAAAATTTCCGCCGCCTGCATTCGATCACGCCGGGGCATCCGGAGTTTCATGAGACGCCGGGCGTCGAGGCGACCACCGGCCCGCTTGGCCAGGGCGTGGGCAATGCCGTAGGTTACGCGCTTTCGGGCAAACGCGCCGCCGCCCGCTTCAACACCGCGGAGCACACGATTTTCGACCACCACGTATTCGCCATCCACGGCGACGGCTGCCTTCAGGAAGGTGTCGCCAAGGAGGCGATCGCTTTCGCCGGTCACAACGGCCTCGATAATCTCGTCCTCATTTATGACTCTAACGACGTGACGCTGGACGCGATGGCCGACATCACGCAAGGCGAGGACGCCGAGCAGTATTTCATCTCCCAGCGTTGGGACGCCGTCACCATCGATGGCCACGATCTCTCTGCCATCGCCGCCGCCTTGGAAAAGGCCAAGGCCGACAATAACGGCCGTCCCAAGGTCATCATCGTCAAGACGGTGATTGGCAAAGGCATCCCGGAAGTCGCCGGCACCGCCAAGGGCCACGGCGAAGGCGGCGCGAAATTCATCGAATCCGCCCGCGCGGGTCTCGGACTTCCCGCCGACGAACATTTCTACGTTTCCCCGGAGACGCAGACACATTTTGCCGAGAAAAAGGCAGCTTCCAAGGTCGAGTTCGAAGCATGGCAAGCGACCTACGATGCGTGGGCCGCGGCAAATCCAGCGCTCGCGGCGGAACTAACCGCCGGCGTGGCGCAGTCCGTGCCGGTGGATCTCAGCGAGAAAATCCCTGCGTTCGCCGCGGATTACAAGGACGCGACCCGTTCCGCGGGTGCGACGGTGATCAACGCGGTGGCCAAGGCGATTCCGCAATTCCTCACCGGCAGCGCTGACCTTTTCGGCTCCACCAAGAATTACCTCAAGGACGGCGGTGACTACTCCGCGGCCAATCCGCTCGGCCGCAACATCTGGTTCGGCATCCGCGAGCATGCGATGGGTGCGATCTGCAACGGCATCGCCTACGACGGCCTGTTCCGCGCGAGCGGCGCGACCTTCCTGGTCTTCGCCGACTACCTGCGCGGCGCGATCCGTCTCGCGGCTTTGTCGAATCTGCCTGTCAGCTACATCTTCACCCACGATTCCGTGGGTGTCGGTGAGGACGGCCCGACCCACCAGCCGGTGGAAACCGTTAGCGGTCTGCGCGTGATCCCGAATCTCGACGTCATCCGCCCGGGCGACGCCGAGGAAACCGCCGGTGCCTTCGTCGCCGCCATGAGCCGCACCGACGGCCCGACGGCGTTGATCCTGACCCGTCAGGCGATCCCGCTGATGAACGAACTATCCGTCGAGACCCGCCGCGATGGCGTGCTCCGCGGCGCTTACATCGCCCGCAAGGAAACCGGCGCGTTGACCACGATCCTGATTGGAACGGGTTCCGAGCTCCAGCACGCGATGGCCGCGGCCGCCGAGCTGGGCGACGGAGTCCGCGTGGTTTCCATGCCCTGCTTCGAACGCTTCGAGCGCCAGAGCCCGGAGTATCGCGAAAGCGTGCTGCCGAAAGCCTGCACCAAGCGCATTTCCATCGAGGCCGGCGTCACCGACCTGTGGTGGAAATACGTGGGCACCGAGGGCAAGGCGCTCGGCATCGACCGCTTCGGCATCAGCGCTCCGGGCGATGTGGTGATGAGGGAACTTGGCATGACCAAGGAGGACGTTGTCGCTGCCGCCAAGTGAGACGGAGCTCCTGATGATTCAAACGAACGAGGCCCCACCACTTGGTCGGGCTTCTTCTTTGGAAAAAGATCGCCGTTTGCACGCCACCCCGCGCCGTGTGAGCAGACTAACGAGTGAGGGGCAAATTTCGGACGCTTGCGTTCAAGAATCTTGAAAAACGTGTTAATCTGAATATCCTGCCCCGAATGGCACTAACTTAAGGTGGGTTTGGGTTCAGTGTGGAAATGCCATGACCGCCTTTTCCACGGCGGCGCTGAGACTTCCGGTTTCGGTTGCCAACTCTTCCAAGCGGGTCCGCGCGGCAGGGGATAACAGGACCATGGTGCGGCGCGTCTCACGGGGTTTTCTACCGGAACCGGGACGCTTGCCACCGCGCAGCGAAGTGGCGAGCGCGGCGAGACCGGTCCGCACTTCTG
>NZ_JBIKBQ010000128.1:0-11036 GCF_058122085.1 Luteolibacter sp.
AATAGGTGACGGTGGCGAAGGCGCGGCCGTCCGGGTCGGTGCCGCGGAGGGTGAGGAAATGGCGGCCGTTGGACTTGGGCGTGACGGTTAGGACGGTGCCTTGCCCGGCGGAGGCGGCGGGGTCGAGGGTGAGTTCGGTGGTGGAGATGGTTTCCTCCTCGACGTTGTTTCGCGTGGTCGTCGCGCCGGAATCCATGCGGGATTTCACTGCGGAATTCACCTCGCGGGTGAGCGTGGCGGTGACTTTCACGGCTCCGGGAAAGGGCTCGCCGTTAGGATCGGTGGCGACGATTTTCAACGGCACGGCGTCGCCCGCGCGGACGAGGCTGTCGATCCTGGAAACGCCGACGTAGACCGTCGCGGGATGCACCGTGGTGGTGGTGGCGGAGGTCAGGGTCTGGTTGTTGGCATCGGTGACCTCGGAGGAAATGACGACTTCGCGGGAGGTGGGGAATTCCGCCTGCGGGATGGCGACGGATAGAGTGGCCTTGCCGTCGGCGGAGAGCAGGGCCTCGCCTTGGACCTGGGTGGTTTGGGTCTCGGCTTCGTCGTCATCGCGGTAGCCGAAGTAGTGATACCAGTAGGCCCAGTCGTTGGTGCGGTGATTGCCGAAGAGGAAGTCCCGGAAGCGTTCGGGGTAGGGGTTTTGCGCGGTGACGCGGCTGAAATATTTCACCTTGCCGGCGGCGACGGGCTGGCCTTGGTAATATTTTGCGGTGAGGTCCACGGAAATGTTAGTCGCGCCGGGCGCGGGCGTGGCCACGGTTTGTCCGACCTCGAAGGCGTTGCGGCGGAATTCCTCGACGCGCAGGGGAAGCTCGAAGCGGGCGCTGGCGAGGAGGGCTTCTTGTTTTTGCCACTGGTCTTCGAGCCCCGCGGCTTCGGCGAGTTCCTCGGGGTATTCGAGGCGGATCAGGTGGGTGCCGGTTTTTCCGGCCGGCAGGGAGTAGGTGAAATCGAAGGAGCCGTTTTCCGAGATCGTGACCGGGCGGGTGTGAATTTCCTTCTCGGTGGGATCGATGATGACGACGAGGGCCGGGCCGGGTTTCGCGGGCTCGATGGCGTTGCCGCGCTGGGTGCGGACGATGCCTTTCAGGTGGACGGTTTCGCCGGGGCGGTAAAGCGAGCGGTCGGTGAAGAGAAACGCCTTGCGCGGCGCTTCGGCGGGTTTGTTCCACGAATAGCGGACCGGGAAATGCCAGAGGCCGACGCTGTCGAGCGAGGAGTCAAAAGCGGTTAGGTAGCTGTCCGCGCCGAGCGAGGCGTGGAGGTGGCGGAGCGCCTCGGAGCGGGGAATGGTGGCGAGCCCGGAAGCATCGGTGGTGGCGGACTGGAGCGCGACGGCGTCCTCGCCGTAAAGTTGGAGTTTCACGCCGGGAAGAGGCGCGCCGGTGTCGCAGGAAAAGGCGTAGATCATGGCTTCGTGCGGGGTCAGCTTCCAAGCGAGGCCGATGTCGGTGAGCTGGAGGATCGCCTGCGTCGTCGGGCGGTTCTCGGTGTCGCAAGTCGCGTGGCATTTTCCCGAGGCCTCGACGAAAAGCACGCCGTAGCGCGTGCCTTTGGGGAGAACCTCATCCCAGTCGAGGGTGATGATCTTGGTGGTGTCGATGGGGTTGCCGAGGGGGATTTCCAGATCCGCGACGGGCGTGCCGACGATCAACGGATAGGGAACGGGGGCGGTGGGGCGGATCGGCTCGTTGTTAGGTCCGTTGCCGGTGAAATGGCGATAGCCTTGGAAGGCGCGGATGAGGTCGGCGCCGGCGAGTTTCTTGATGCGGACGCGGGCGCTTTCGAGATTGAGGGTGAGCATCCGGTATTTGCGGTTGCCGTTAGCGAGCTGGCCGACGTCTTCTGAGGGAAAGGCGATGTGCGGCTTGAGGTGCTCGAAGGTGATTTTCCGGGTCAACGCCCCGGCGAGTCCAAGGCCGCCCTTGGAGGTGAACGGAGGCTTCAGGGTGACCGTGTAGGTGTCGTTTTCCGAGAGATCTCCGGACAGCTCGATTTCCCGTCCGTCAGCCTCGGCCTGGAGGTTTTCCGGGCGCGGGGAGATCTCGATGCAGGTTTCGAGGAAATCCGCAGGCAGCTTTTCCGGGGCGGGCTGGTTGAGGTGGATGATGATATGGCGGGGCTCGTCGGCGACGACCCGCGGCTTGATGTCGGTGATTTTGAACGGCTCGATTTTGCCGATTTCATAACCGCTGTCTTCGGTGAGGCGGGCGTTGGCGGATAGGTTCGGCAGCCCCTTGAGCACGGAGACTTCCCAGCCCTTGCCGACGGGAAGCGGTGAGACGGGGGTGGCGACGATGATGTTGGGTGCCGGGCTCTCGGGCGTGGTTTCCGGAGTCGGGGCGTTCGGGAATCTCGCCGCCCATGGCTTGTGGTTGTTCGCGTAATAACCGGCGCGCTCGACGGTGGCGCGCTCAAGGCGGGCGGCGACGCGCTGGCCGGAGTTCGAACTGAACGAGACAAACGCCGCGGCGGCCGCGGGATCGACGGCGTCGTTGAAAACAATCAGCCACGCGCCGGTTGACGGCGAGTAGTCCGACGACCAGCGGTTAGGAGGATTCGCGGTGATGACGCGGAACGGTTCGCTGGCGAGCGTGGCGAATTTCCCGGCGGGAACGGCGGATTGGTCAAGATGGGTGTGGTTTTTCGGGATCGAAAACGTGTAAGTCGCGCCGATCGCCGGAGCTTGCGCGGGGATGAATTGCGCGATGTTCTGCGCCTTCCACAGCAGCTTGCCGGGCAGCGCGGGCTGTATTTCAAGCCAGGTGTTGTCGGTGGTTTTTCCGAGTTCGGAAGTGGCGATGACCGGCGAGTCGAGGACGAGGTCGATTTGGGATTCCGGGACCAGCGACGGCGTGGAAACGACCAGCCGGGGAGCGGCGGAAGCGGCCAGCGGGGTGGACAGGATCGCGGCGATGACGGGGAGGTGGCTTTTCATGAAAACAAGGGATTGGACCGATCGCATGCATATACGAAATCCGGCTGATGGGAATTCAATTTATTGCGAGGGCGCGGTATTTTCAGGGCAGCATGCGGCATTGCGCTTTCGTTGATTTCTGCGAAATTCCCGGCATGCCACGATTTGCGATTTCGAAAATCAGCAGGCTCGCCGCCTGCGTGGTGGCGCTTTTCGTGGTCGCGTGCGCTCCCCGATACACGCTGGTGAACCACCAGAAATCGCCGGGAGCCAAGTCCGCGCTCGACACGAAGGTGGATCGCTTCGGTTATCGCAAGTGGATTTCGGAAGCCACCGAGCCGGACGTTGTGCTCATCGGCATCCACGGATTTTGCGGGGCTTCCATCGACTACGCGAACCTCGGCAAGCACCTTCTCCAATACCAGCCGGCCACCGGGCTTTACGCCTACGAGGTCCGCGGTCAGGGCAGCGATCCGATTCGCGAGCGGCGCGGCGATATCGGCGATCCGAGGGACTGGTATCGCGATTTGTTTGCTTTCACCCAACTGGTCCAGGAGCAGCATCCGGATGCCAAAATCGTGTGGTTTGGCGAGAGCATGGGCGCGCTCATCGCCGCGCATGCCTGGCGCGAGTCACCCGCCGGCGATCCGCCTTGTGACGGCCTGATCCTGTCCTCCCCGATCGTCCGCTTCCGCGACGACATTCCCGCGTGGACGCCGGGCCTGGTGCAAATCGCGGCGACCACGCTGCCGCTCGCCCGGATTTCCCTGGCGACCCTCGCCGGCGGCCAGGACGTGCAAATGACGCAGACGACCACCCACGCGGAGCAGAGCAAGAAAAACCCCTACAGCGTTGAGCAATACACGCTGCGGATGATCGGTGCGCTTGCCGGGCTGATTGAAAACATGAACGCCTGCGCGGCCGCCTTCCGCTCTCCGGTCCTCGTCCTGCACGGCGGAAAGGACTATTTCAACAATGATTCCGACGTCCGCGGCTTCGTCGCCCGGATCCCGCCGGGGGCCTCGAAAACCTACCGCGACTACCCGCAGGCCTTCCACTTGCTGATGTATGACGAGAAGAAGGAGGTCATTTTCAAGGACATCGAGCGCTGGCTGAATCTGCTGCGGAAAAACCGGCTGAAGCAACTTTAAGCGGAAATTGGCAGAATTCGTCTTGACGGGTCGGGTCTGGTGGCCATTCTCCGCGTCCCGCAACTCCAACCAATTTTTTTATGGCACGTATCTGTAGTATTCGAGGAACCCGCGTCCGCTCCGGCGGCAAAATCCACCGTTCAGGTTTGGCCAAGAAAAAGGGCGGTATCGGTCGTCACGTCACCAAGGTCGTGAAGCGCACGATTTCCCCGAATCTCCAAAACAAGCGCATCTGGGTGCCCGAGCTCGGCAAGTTCATCCGCATCAAGCTGAGCTGCCGCGCGCTGAAGACCATCAACAAGAATGGTGCTTTCGTGACGCTCAAGAAGGCCGGTATCATTTGAGTTGCCGCTGAAATTTTCAAATGGCCCGGTGGCAACACCGGGCTTTTTTTTGTGTCCGCGATTTCAGCCGATCACGCAGGGCACCAGGGTGCCAGCGTCCCGGCGCTCATCCCGCGGAATCGCTGGGAGTATGTCAGCCCCGGCACCGGCGATGACACGGTGCCGGTGCCGGGCGGCGATTGATTCCGTGGAGGCGTTGACGCCGGACGCGAACGGCTGGCGCGGCGTGGATTGCCAAGGAATTTGCTTTTGGCGGGAGGCTTCTGAAACAGCCGTTGAGCTAATACACGGTGCCATCGCGTTGTTCGAAGGCGAGTTCGTTGGTGATGGCGGTGCTGCCGGACGGGAAGATGGGAAGTTGGATTTGCGGCATGGCCGCGGCCTAATTGCACCGGATCAAAACTGCCAGACCGGGTTCATTGGTTTTCCCGGCGAACCGGCAACTTCCCGGGAGAGGTCAGGATGGCTGAGGCTATTTGGAAAGCCATCCGCTCAGGAGGTTTCGGACTTCCTCGTGTGCTCCCCAAAGACGCCGCCTGAGACCGGACACTCTCGCCATCTCTGCTCGGCAAATCGATGTCATTCAAACTGCGGATGCCCGGGTGCCTGCGGAAAAGGGGACGCAAAAAAAGCCTCTCGTTCGCACGAGAGGCTTTTTGGGAAGGGGCCTGGCGGTTGGAGACCGCCGCCACGGGTTAGCGGGCGGCGCGGTCTTCGGTGCCTTTTTGCGCCCGCTTGCGGACGTTGGCGTCGAGGATGCGCTTGCGCAGGCGGATGTTGAGCGGGGTGGCTTCGACGAGTTCGTCGGCATCGATGTATTCGATGGCGCGCTCGAGCGAGAAGCGCAGCGCCGGGGTCAGCTTGGAGGTCTTGTCCTTGCCGGACGAACGCATGTTGTCGAGGTGCTTTTCCTTCACGGGGTTGACCGGGAGGTCGCCCACGCGTGGGTTTTCACCGACGAGCATGCCGCCGTAAACCGCATCGCCGGGAGCGACGAAGAGAATGCCGCGGTCTTCGAGCGTTTGCAGGGAGAACGGGGTGGCGGTGCCGGCGTCCATGGAGACGAGCGTGCCGGTGGTGCGGTTCTGGATTTCACCGGCGTGCGGTGCGTATTCCTTGAACAAGTGCGACATGATGCCGTGGCCGGACGTCAGGTTGACGAGCTCGGTTTCGAAACCGATCAGGCCCCGCGTCGGGATGGTGGCTTGGATGAAGACGCGGCCGGAGGCCTCGGTGTCCATGTGCTCCATGAGTCCCTTGCGGTTCATGAGGATTTTCAGGATGCCTTGGGTGTAGTCGCCCGGGGCTTCGACGTAGAGGGTTTCGAAAGGTTCGAGCAGCTTGCCGTTGTCGTCGCGGCGATAGATCACGACCGGACGGGAGACGAGGACTTCGAAGCCTTCGCGGCGCATTTGCTCGACGAGCACGGCGATCTGCATGGCTCCGCGGGCGGAGACGTTGAAGACGCCGGACATGTCGGTGTCCTCCACGGTGATGGAGATGTTGGTCTTCAACTCGCGCATCAAACGCTCGCGGATGGCGCGCGAGGTGACGTGTTTGCCTTCTTTGCCGGCGAGCGGGCCGTCGTTGATGGAGAACTGCATCGAAACGGTCGGCGGGTCGATGGCGACGAATGGAAGCGGTTCCTGTTCGGCGCTGCCGGCGATGGTTTCGCCGATGTCGATGTTTTCAATACCGGCGGCGATGCCGACGATACCGCCCGCGCCGCAACCATCGGAGTCGGCGGTGGCGAGGCCGGAGTAGGTGAAGGTCTTCATGACCTTGGACTGCACCTTGGTGCCGTCCTGGCGGAGAAGGAAAATAGTGTCGCCCTTTTTCACGCTGCCGCCGAGAACCTTGCCGACGGCGACGCGGCCGACGTATTCATCCCACTCGATGTTGGAAACGAGCATGAGGAACGGTGCCTCGGGATCGGCTTTCGGCTCGGGGATGAACTCGATGATTTTCTTGAGAAGCGGGATGCAATCCTTCCGCTCGTCATCGGGATGATCCATGAAATAGCCGTCACGGGCGGAACCATAGACGAATGGGGCGTTGAACTGCTCGTCGTCGGCGTCGAGGTCGAGGAAGAGTTCGAGGACTTGGTCGTGGACCTTGAGCGGAGTGGCGAGCGGGCGGTCGATCTTGTTGATGACGACGATGGGCTTGAGGCCTTCCTGCATGGCCTTCCGCAACACGAAGCGGGTTTGCGCCTGCGGGCCGCCGGAGGCGTCGACGACGAGGAGCACGCCATCGACCATTTTCATGACGCGTTCCACTTCGGCGCCGAAGTCGGCGTGGCCCGGGGTGTCGACGATGTTGATGGTGTAGCCTTCCCAGAGAATGGCGGTGTTTTTCGCCTTGATGGTGATGCCCTTTTCGCGCTCGAGGTCCATGGAATCCATGGCCCGCTCGGTGGTGGCTTGGTTTTCACGGTAGGTGCCGCCCGCTTGGAGAAGCTGGTCGACGAGGGTGGTTTTCCCATGGTCAACGTGGGCGATAATGGCGAGATTTCGAATTTTCAGAGACATGGGAACGATTGGATAATGGACGGCCTCCGTGCGAAGGGGGGCGGGCTATGCACGGTTTTTCCCGGGATGGCAAGGCGGGATTCGGGATAATGTTTCCGCTGCGGTGGAGAAACATGGATTCACCCATCGTCGCATCAGCGGGAATCGGCAAGGGCGAAGAATTTCTTCCGGTCGCCGGAGTCAAGGAACCGAGCCCCCAGTCCGTGGATCCGTTGTTCGTAAAACCGGGCCGCTTCGATGAGTTCAGCCTCGGCGTCGGGGTGGTAGATCAGGCGCATCCGATGGCGTTCCGGGCGGCTTGCATGACCTCGTCGTGAGTGCGGCCGGTCACCGCGCCTGAAGTAAGCTCTTGGTCGCGGCGAATCGCTTCCTCCACCGCTTGGTCCTCGTCGGCATTTGCCAAGCCGACGTCAATACTCTGCCAGAGCGCCTGCGCGAGGGAAACTCGCTCGGAGAGCGGAAGCGACATTGCTGCTGAAGTGAGTTGCTGCGTGGACATGGGTAATGAATAGCGTTTCGACGGGTGCAGGTCAACTTGGGAGGGCCATCGTCCATGAAAACCTGCTCCGTAAACCATCCGGTGCATGAATTGAAAATCCGTCCCGAAAGCCGGAGATCGCAATCACCAGGCCGATCGTCAGAACACGGGTCACGAAATTGAAGGATCGCTTGCCGATCTTGCGTCCGCGAAGAATTTCCGCCGGTCGCGGGACTGGAGGAAAATCACGGCGAAGAGGGAAATCATCAGCAGGATGAAGGAGAGGATGAAGCCTTCCAGCAAGGTGGTGGCGTAGATCGGGAGGAAGCTTTTGTCGGCGGCATTTCCGTTGAAGAAGTTGAAGGCATTGGTGCCCGAGTGGAGAAGTTCCGCAGCGCGGGCCAGCAGCCCGACTGAGAGGAACCCGCACCAGAAATCCGGAATGAACAGCATGAGCTTTTCGGACGGCAGCACGAGCAGCGACAAGCCGGAGATCCACGCGCGGATCTTGGCGCCGAGTTTGAGTGCGCGTGAGAAAACATGGCTGGGGGCAGAAAGCGGACCGTCGAGCGAGGTGAGCGTGGCGTAAAGCAGAATGAAAGTGCCGATCGCGGCGAGCATCGCCGCCACCGCGACGGGGCTCCGCAATTTCAACCAAGCCGCGGCGATGATGAAGCTGGGCAGGGCGTTGAGCAGACAGTGGAAGGTCCAGTGGCGGAGTTGGCGGCGGAAGGTGGCGGGGTTCATGGTTGGCGGGAGGTTTGGCCGGCTTCGGTGAAACCTGGATGAAGCTGACGTGAAAAAACCAAGCGGAAAGGGCGATTTCAAAAAACTTCCCATGACGCCGGGACTGCTTAAGGTGCCGGCCTTCCGCATGACTTTTTCCAAAATCCTCACCCACCCCGGCGGCTCGCACAAAGACGAGTTTCTGGCCTGCTGTCTTCTACTCGCCGAGAATCCGGTGACCATCGTCCGCCGCGAGCCGACGGCCGCGGATCTGGCGGATCTCTCCACCGCGGTGGTCGATGTCGGCCACGAGCACGCGCCGGCGCGGGGGAATTTCGATCATCACCAGTTTCCGAAGGACCACCCGCCGGTGTGCGCGCTGAGTCTGGTTTTGCAGCACCTCGGGGTTTACGAGGACGCGCGGAAATTCTGCGACTGGCTGGAGCCGGCGGAATGGTTCGACACGCGCGGGCCCATCGAGACGGCGCGCTGGCTCGGCGTGGCGCGGGAAACCCTGTTCAAACTGAACTCGCCGATCGATACGACGCTGCTCCGCCGCTTCGCCGGGGCGTGGGAGTTGCAGCCGGGCGAGCCGCTGTGGGAGGTGATGCGCTGGATCGGCCAGGACTTGCTCGACTATTTGAAGAACCTGCGCGAGCGGCTGAATTTCATCGGCGACGTCGGCGAGTTTTGGGAAATCGAAACACCGACCGGGCCGTTCAAGGTGTTATATATGCCGCGCACCTCGCCGATGCCGGACGAGCCGTCGTCGGGTTTGGCGCGGTTCATCGAGTCTCATCCGGCGGCGAGCGAGGTGGCGGGGCTGGTGTATCCCGACCGCCGCGGCGCGGGTTTCGGGCTCTCCCGCCACAACGATCATCCGGGCTTGGATTTCACCCGGATCGAGGGCTGCGAGGACGTGCATTTCGCGCATGCGCGCGGTTTCGTGGCGAAGACCTCGGCGACCGATCCGGCGAGATTGCGGGAGCTTCTCGGACAGTCCTGGGGATGAAACCGTCATCATGCTGAAAACAAGCTCTTGCGCGGTTCCGGTAGCGGTGGGACTCGTAGCTGGTGCCGCTGCGGCAATTCCCCTTCGACCCGACTCCCATGCGTGAAACCCTTATTGTCATCGGCCTGCTGATTCTGGCGGTGGCGCTGCGCTCGGCGCGGACTAGCTGCCTGCGCAAGCTCGGGGCGCTGACGTTTCTGGCGGCGAGTTTTTGCCTGCTCTATTTCCTGACCGGCAGTCTGCTCGGCGGCCTGCTCGGCGCCTTGCTGTGGTTTTTCCTGCCATGGATCGAGCTACTCACGCGGATCCGGCGGATGCGCCTGCCGCTCAACAACCGGTTGCGCCACCGCGAAGTGCCGAATCCGTCGTTCTTCCCGAACGCCATCGAGGCTGCCGCGGCGATGGAGGAAGCGGGCTTCGAGCACGTCTCGGACTGCGGCTGGGAATGGGCCGGGATGCAGCAGTTTTTCCGGCTCTTCTGGCACCCGGAGGAGCGCGCGGTCGCTGCGGTCTGCCTGTGCGAACAGAGCGACGTGGCCTTCGCCTTCATTTCCATCACCTCGCACGACACCGACGGCGGAACCTGGCGCACCACGAATTTCCCCTTCGCGCCGACGCTGCAATACCCGCCGAAGGTCCAGTGGAACCACGTCCCGTGCGAGCGCAGCTGCTTCCATCAGATTCTGGCGGACCACCGGAAATATCTCGGCCGCGTGAAGATCCCGGTGGATCGCCTGAGGATGCCGGACCCCGAGGAAATCGAAAACTCCATCGAGCAGGAAATGCGCACACAGGTGGATCACAACCTCGCCGCCGGACTCATCAAGCTCACCGGCGACGGGCATTTCCAATACTCCAAGCGCGGCCTCGTCTTTCTCTGGGGCCAGTTCATCAAGGACATGGTCCGGCTCTGCTGATTCAGACCTGGACGAGCTCGCAACTTCCTCCGCTTCCACCCCCACCTCCATGTCCTCGCCCGCGACGGCCTCTTCACCCGCGACGGCCTCTTCACCCGCGACGGCCATTTCCACTGCATGCCCGCCGAAGATCTCGACCCTGCCATCGAACTCTTCCGCCACCGCTTCCTCCACGCCCTGCGCGAAGCCAAGCTCATCAGCCCCGGAAAACTCGCCGACCTGCTCTCCTGGCAACATTCCGGCTTCCACATCCACGACGGCGGCGAAAAACCCGTCGCCGCCCACGACAGCGCCGGCCGCAAACGCCTCGCCGAATATCTTCTGCGCCATCCCTTCTCCCTCCAGAAAATCACCTGGAACGCCAGCACCCAGACCGTCATCAAAGGTGGCGCGCTACCGCCGGGAGCGCATGCCAAAGGGACGCGAAAGCCCAGCCCAAGCACAGGCCGTCAGTCGATCCTTGGCATCCAGCTTTCTCCCTCCTTTGGCATGCGGCCTACGGCGAGGCCGCGCTACCAACACAAAACCCGTGGCCAAACTCCGCTCATCCCCGACCGCATCATCCGACTGCCCAAACCTGAGCCTCTGCCCGAAAAACCGCCGCCTGCCCAAATCCTCCTCATCCCCGCACCACCGAAACAATCCGCTCGCGACATGCGCCCCCTCTGGCGTGACCTCATCCTCCAGATCTGGCCTGCCCTCCGTAGCCTTCCTGACCTCCATAGCCTCGGCGACGGAGGTGGCGAAGGATGGGGGCGGCGATCCGCTCCAGTGCCCCTGCTGCAAGGGCACCATGAAACCCGTCCGCAAAGTCATCCGCCGCGAGGAAATTCAATTCTTCCTCCGTCTCCATGGGCTGTGGGAGGGAATCCTCACACTCCCGCGCCCGCCGCCTCCGCCCTTTGACATCGAGACCATGGAGCCTATCGAACCACCTTGGCAGGCGATCAAGGA
>NZ_JBIKBQ010000129.1:0-10497 GCF_058122085.1 Luteolibacter sp.
TCGGGATCTTCACCCATATGGCGGCAAGTCCGTTGACGGCATCCCATTGCTCGATTTCGTACGCCAGTGGGGCACCATCGCCCGAACTGAAGCGTATATCCTCGCCATTGGCCTTGGCTTTGCTGAAGTCGAAGGAGTCTTTGTGCAGTCTTACTAACAGCGGAAAATCCTTCTCGGTCGCAGTAGCTGCTAGGTCGGCTCCTTCGTGTGTGGTGAGGATGAACATCGATCCCGAGTGCTGCCAGCCCGGGTATTGCGCAGCCGCCCCCATCGGCCACAGCGCAAGCAATAATACAAAGAGAGACAAGGGTTTGAGGAGATGGTATTTCATGTGTGTATTCTTCAATTGCATATTTTTATTTTTCGCTGGTTAGTCACTTCACCTCGCCGCTTTCGTTGATCCAAATCGTCATCGGTCCCTTCTCACGGTTCGCCCAGGCATACCAGGGGATGGCGGTCAACTTGACCGGCGTCTTGTTTGCGTCGAGGCCTTGAGGGTGGATCACGGTGACTCCACCCAGCAGCGTGGCACGATGTTCGGTTTTCAGTTCTGCAGACGGTGGCAGGCTGAGCTTGA
This sequence comes from Luteolibacter sp., assembly GCF_058122085.1. Taxonomy (NCBI): domain Bacteria; kingdom Pseudomonadati; phylum Verrucomicrobiota; class Verrucomicrobiia; order Verrucomicrobiales; family Verrucomicrobiaceae; genus Luteolibacter; species Luteolibacter sp. Next base: position 578 of record NZ_JBIKBQ010000129.1, read on the forward strand.
AAAGATCGACGTCCTTGTTATCGACTCCCTCAAGGCAATAAACGATTGGCCCGCGCATCAGGGCCACCTTGCCCTTGTCCGCCTCGACTTTCTCATGGGCGTGGACGCGGCGGACAGGCATCGGCAGGTCGAGCGCCACCTCGTCACCGGCCTTCCATGAACGCGAGAGGTGGACGTATCCGTCCTTCCCGGGCTTTGCCGCCACTGTTTCTCCGTTGATCTTCAGGAAAACAGGGGCTGTTTCCGTGGACGCAAACCGGTATAGATCGCTGGGAACCGGTTTCCCGAGCGCCCATCCCGGAATCCGCACGCAGAGGTCAAATTCGGACGGCTTATCCGGAGCGATCTTCAGCTTGATCCTGCCATCCCACGGGTAGTCCGTTTCCTGACTGATCTTCACCACCCTGCCCTCCCCGATGCCGATGGTGGCTTCGCCGGCTGCGTAGAGGTTGACGAAAATTTTCCCGGCCTTCCGGGCATAGGCCAGGCCGCCGACCTGCGGGGTGAAACGGGAGTGCGAGGTCGGGCAGCAGGCCAGACCGATCCAGTCGGGACGCTCCTCTCCATCCCGTGACTCCAGCGGGTTCTGATAGAAGAAACCTTTACCGGAAAGCGCTAGTCCGGCGATCGCCGAGTTGTAGAGCGTGAGTTCCATGACATCGGCGTATTTGGCGTCGCCGTCCATCAGGTTCATGCGATGCTGCCACAGCACGTTGGCCATGTTGGCGCAGGACTCGCAGTAGGTGATATTCGGCAGCAGGTAGGGGTCGCCGAAGCCTTCGTCGTCGTATTGGGCGGTGCCGACGCCGCCGGTGAGATAGATTTTGCTACGCAACACGTCGTCCCACAGCGTGCGGACGGCCTTGGCGTATTCCGGGGCCTCGCTGAAGCGGGCGAGGTCCGTCATGGCGGCATACATGTAGCCGGCGCGCACGGCGTGCCCGACCGCCTCGGTCTGCTCCAGAGCCGGCTTGTGGTCCTGCATCTTGCCGTCGCGCAGGCTCCATTTCCGCTTCATCCATTCCGGATTGGTCTCGCCGGGCTTCCGTTCCGGATTCCCCCGGGGGATTACCTCGGTGAACCGCTTCCGCTCGGTGCCGTGGACGTGGCCGCGTTCCTCCAAGAAAAACCGGCAGAGGTCGAGGTAACGCTTCTCGCCGGTAGCGCGGTAGAGCTTCACCAGGGCCAGCTCAACCTCCTGATGGCCATCGACGTCATAGCGCTTGTTAGGTCCGAAAATGCCGTCGATGTGATCGGCAAAGCGCTTCGCCGCATCGAGAGCCTTGGTTTTACCGGTGAGCTGGTGATGCGCCACGGCAAACTCGAAGAAGTGGCCGGCGTTATACATCTCATGGTTGAGCCTCAGGTTGGCCCACTTGTTTTGCGACTCCTTGGCGGTGAAATAACTGACCAGATACCCATCCTTCTCCTGCGCGGCGAGGATGCGGTCGAGGATGCCCTCGACGCGCTGGCTCAGAGCCGGGTCGTCGCAGTGGCCGAGCGTGTAGCATGCGCCTTCGAGCGCCTTGTGGATGTCGGAGTCGAAGGCGCTGTGACCGATGATCTCATCATCCTTGGCTCCCTTGGGGTCGTCGGAACCGGGGCCGTGATTTCCGGTGTCGCCCGCCAGCGCCTGGCTGGCCGGGTCGGAGTCCGTCCCGCCCTGTTTCACGGCAGCGCCTTTCAAGACCTTGGCCGCAACGTCGAAGTTGGCAATGTGTTTGCGCTCATCGAGTTTGGCGATCACATGAGGGATGGTCTCCTTGTGATGGACGTCGAGGCGCGGTCCCCAGAAGCCCTCGCGCAGGTTCACATCCTGCCAGCCGACCTCTTCGAGTCCGTGCAAGGGAGGCTTGACCTGCGGCGGCGTGGCGGCCAGCGATCGGTTCACCGACTGCGCGTCCTCAGTGAGATCGGGGACTTGTGAGTAAAGCGGGCTGGTGAGGCCCATCGCGAGTGCGGCCAGCAGGGGGATGATTTTGATCGATGTTTTCATGATGCAGGTTTGGGGCATGATGTCGGACTCGTGTCGCGAAAAGGGTGATGAGAATGACCGTGTGTTTCACGCAAGGATATCCTTGATGACTTTTCCGCCCTCGACCCCGGTGAGTTTGGCGTCGAGACCTTGGAATTTGAAGGTGAATGCCTCGTGCTGGATGCCAAGCTGGTGGAGCATCGTGGCGTGCAAATCGTGGACGGTGGTGACGTTTTCGACGGCGGCATAGCCGAGATCGTCGGTGGAGCCGTAAACCATGCCGCGTTTGATGCCGGCACCTGCGAGCCAGATGGACATGGCTTTGTTATGATGGTCGCGGCCGTTGCCGCCCTGGGACATCGGGGTTCTTCCGAATTCGCCGGCCCAGACGACAAGCGTGTCGTCTAACATGCCTCGCTGTTTCAGATCGGTGATGAGAGCCATGCAGGCGCGATCGACTTCCTGCGCTTTGAATGCGATGCCTTCCTTCACGCCGCCGTGGTGATCCCAGTCCTTGTGATAGAGCTGGATGAAACGTGTGCCACGTTCGGCAAGTCGGCGGGCGAGCAGGCAGTTCGAGGCAAAGGAACCGTCACCAGGTGTGCAGCCGTAGAGTTCGAACGTCTTTGCTCCCTCCTTGGATAGATCCATGAGATCGGGCACGCTGGTCTGCATTTTGAAGGCCAGTTCGTATTGGGCGATGCGGGTGGCAATCTCGGGGTCATACACCAGCGCGTCGCGTTGCTGATTCATCGCGTTGATCGCGGCGATGTCGCCGTGCTGCATGGCAGACGAGATGCCGGGAGGATTGGTTAGATAGAGAACGGGGTCGCCCTTGGCGCGGAGTTGCACGCCCTGATGCTTGGATGGAAGAAACCCGCTGCTCCATTGGCGTGCGGCGATGGGTTGGTTTTGACCACCTTTTCCCAGAGAGGTGAGGACGACGAAGCCCGGCAGGTTTTCCGCGACGCTGCCGAGGCCATAGGTGATCCATGCGCCCATGCTCGGCCTGCCGGCGATCTGCGAACCGGTGTTCATAAACATGTGCGCGGGGTCGTGATTGATCGCGTCCGTGGTCATCGAACGGACGAGGCAGATGTCATCCATGATCGAGCCGATGTGCGGAAAGAGCGAGCAGATTTCGGTCTGGTTCTTGCCATACTTCGCAAAGGGATGCTGCGGGCCGAAGCACATCAGCGGCTGGCCTTGGAGCTGCGCGAGCTGCTGGCCTTTGGTGAAGCTCTCGGGCATCGGCTTGCCGTTCATTTCGCCGAGTTTCGGCTTGGGATCGAAGGTCTCCAAATGCGACGGGCCGCCTGCCATGGAGAGCCAGATAACTCGTTTGGCTTTCTGCGGCAGCGGCAGGTTTTGCAGAACGCCATGAGACGTTGCCGCGTGAAGCGACTGGGGATTCAGCAGCGATCCAAGAGCCGCAGCGCCCAGCCCTTGCGCAGTGCGGGAAAGAAAGGCGCGGCGGGAAATTTCAGAAGGTGTTAGAAAATTCATGATTTAAGAGCGGGTGATGGTTTCGTGAAGATTCAGCAACACACGAGCGACGTGCGTCCATGCGGCGAGTTCGGCTTTGTCCAATGTGGCTGGCGCCGGCAACAGGCCGACTTTGAGAAGCGCCTCGGCTGAAGCGCTATCAGCGCGATAGGCGGCAAGGCGTTCATCGAGCAGCGGCGTGATGGTTTTTAACTCGGCTTCCAAGGGAGCACGTTGCAACACCTGCTGCCACGCCCACTGAAGGCGTGCGGCGGTATCGCCCGGGCATTCGGTTAGAATGCGTGCGGCAAAGGCACGCGAGGCTTCGACATAACTCGGATCGTTCAACAGCGCGAGCGCTTGCTGCGGGATGTTAGATCGATTGCGCTCAGCGGCGCATTCTTCGCGGCTAGGCGCATCGAAGGCGAGCATGCTGGGATGGAGGAAACTGCGCTGCCACCAGACGTAAAGGCCGCGTCGGTACTGGTTCTCGCCTTGATCAGCATCGTAGCCGCGTTGGGGGAAGTTCAGGTTTTCCCAATAGCCGTCGGGTTGATAGGGCTTCACGCTCGGGCCACCGATTTTATAAACGAGCAGGCCAGCCGTGGCCAACGCGTTATCGCGGACGAGTTCGGCATCAAGGCGGAAGGGACTTTGCCGGGCGACATGCCGGTTGAGCGGATCGGCGGCGAGTTGCTCTGGCGTGGCACTGGAAACTTGTTTGTATGTTGAGCTGGTGACGATGGTGCGAACCATGTGCTTCATGTCCCAGCCGGAGTCGATGAACTCGCAGGCGAGCCAGTCGAGCAACGCTTGGTTCGGCGGCGGTTCGCCTTGAGCGCCGAGGTCGTCGAGCACCTTGCTGAGGCCGATTCCGAAAAACTGTTTCCACAGACGATTCATCACGGTGCGTGCCGTGAGCGGGTTCTCTTTGGAAACAAGCCACTGGGCGAGGTCGAGGCGGTTCGGGATTTTATCACCGAAGTCGGGGCCGGGCAGATAGTGTGGAAGTGCTGCCTTCACGATCTCGCCCGTCTCGTTCATCCAATCACCTCGCGGAAGGATGCGAACGATGCGATGGTTTGTCTGACTGACGGTGACGAGGCATTTCGGTGCGGATGCCTCGAAGTCTGCTTTTGTTTTTTCCGCCGCCGCGATTTCAGTGCGGAGAGCGGCCGGTTCTGGAGCGATCAGGCGATAGGCATCGGCGAGTTGAGTGATCTGCTCGGGTGTGCGCTGACCCGGCGCGGTTTGAATGATCGCGAAAATCGGCGGCGCGGGGCGATCCTTCGGCAAAGCGGCGGGTGCAGGTGCGGTGGTGAAGTCGATGCGTGGGTTCGTGATTTGGTGATTCGATCCATAAGCGAAGGTGAGGGTGAAGGTCAGATTTTCCGTCTCGCCGTCGAATGGAGCAGCGAGTTCGAGATGGAGAGACTGATCCGAGGCAGCGCCTCCCTGGACAGCCCAGCCGTTGTTTTGGCCTGTGGAAATGCCGTCGATGGCGGTGGCAGCGGCGTAGTTCGGTTGCTCGTAGGTGGCGGTGGCTTTCGCGATGTCCAGCTTCCTGTCGTTGCCAGCGGTGACGGTGATTTCCGTGAGAACGAAATTTCCGTTCGGCGAGAGTACGATGCCTGGTGACTTGTCCTTCACCGCTGTCAGGCGAAAGCCGGTAATGCCTCTCGCGGGCGCTTTTGCTGTTAGTTTGTAGGTATCGGGGACGTCGGTTGGATTGGCGTCGGTCGTCGCCCGGGCGAGTCCATTCGCTTCGGTTTTGATGGAAACGTCACTCCTTGCGGCGGTGGCGCTTGCGAGTGTGACTGCGGTCCACTTGGCTTTGGTGGTTTCAGCGAGGGTGGATTGTTCCCATGCGCTTTGTCCCGCAGCAAGTTCGGGGCTTGGTTTGGCGAAGTCGGCTTTCAGGTCGGTGATCTTTTGTGTCAGCGCGGCGAGGCTTTGTTGCGCCTGCTCGTCAAGGATCATCATGCCCGGCTCACGGGGACCGAGGATGGGTTCCTCGATGTCGGCAAAGAACGCGCCGAGCGTGTAGAAGTCACGCGAGGTGATGGGGTCGAACTTGTGATCGTGGCACTGAGCGCATCCGATTGTCTGGCCCATCCATGCCGCGCTTACAGCGCGGACGCGATCTGTGAGCATCCGCTGCTCATAGTCTTTCGCCTGGGCACCGCCTTCCTCCGTGGAGAGCAGCAGGCGATTGAAGGCGGAGCCGATACGCGTCTCCTGATTCGCATCCGGCATCAAGTCGCCTGCGATCTGTTCGATGGTGAAACGATCAAACCGTTTGTTGTCATTGAAGCTCTTGATGACCCAATCGCGGTAAGGCCAGATGTTGCGCGAATTGTCGCTGTGATAGCCGATGGTGTCGGCAAAGCGTACCACATCAAGCCAGCCAATGGCCATGCGCTCGCCATAGTGCGGGCTTTTGAGCACACGCTCGACGAGCTGCTCGTAGGCATCCGGCGCGGTATCATTGATGAAGGCGGCGACTTCTTCCGGCTTCGGCGGCAAGCCCAGCAGATCCGAGTAAAGGCGGCGGATCAAAGTTCGGCGATCCGCTTCGGGAGAGGGTTTCAAACCAAGCTCAGTGATGCGTTGTTTCACCAAAGCATTCACCGCGTTTTTCCCGGCGGGAATCGCAGCCTTCTGCGGCATGTTATACGACCAGTGCTGCTGATACTCCGCGCCCTGGGCGATCCAACGTTTGAGAATTTCTTTTTGCTGAGCGGTGAGTTTCTTGTGCGAATCGGGCGGCGGCATCAGCTCGTCTTCATCGGTGCTGAAGATCCGTTCGATCAGATCGCTTTCATCCGGCTCGCCCGGCACGAAGGCGTCCTTCTTCAGAGCGGCCTCACGCACATCGAGCCGCAGTTTCGCCTTGCGATGGCCTGGGTCGTTGCCGTGGCAGTAGAAACAGTTGTCCGAGAGGATAGGCCGCACATCACGGTTGAACTCGATCTTCTCAGGCAATGACGGCTCGGCGGCGCAGAGCGGCAGGGATAGAAGCAGAAGTTGGAAAAACTTTGAGGAAATTTTTGAATCCTCCATCCCAATTTTCATACCCAATTCTTCTGTGTGAAATTTCCGGCGCATATGATTAGATGATGAGTTCTTTTTCCACGCCGGAGCTGTCCCCGTGGCGCACGAGTTTGTTGGGATCGAGGCCGATGGTTTTGATCGATGTTTTCATGATACAGGTTCTACAGAAATTGATTAGTTCAAAAGGCTCTTCACTCTTTCATTTTGATTGCGAAAGCAGTCATGCTTTGAATACCGCGATATCAGACCGATCTTTCGAAATCGCGGGCTTTCGGTTGCGTCATCCCCAGCTGGGTGAAAAGAAGGGCGAGGACGTCGGCATTTTCCGCGATGCGTTCGGCGAGGGCGGTGCCCATGCCGTGGCCTGAAGCGGAGCTGAACAACACGAGGATCGGGTTGGCGGAGGCGTTGGCCTGTTGCAGACGGGCGGCCATTTTTCGCGAATTCGCCGGACTAACCCGGCCGTCGTTCTCGCCTGTCAGCAGCAGGACCGCGGGATAGGACGTGCCGTCCCGGACCTGGTGATACGGGGAGTAGGCATGCATCGCCCTGAAATGCGCAGGATCCTCGACGCTGCCGAATTCGGTGACATTGAATGCGCCGTTCGGTTCCAATTCGAAGCGCAGCATGTCATAGATCCCGACATGGGCGACCACCACGCTCGCAAGTTCCGGGTGCTGGGTCATGAATGCACCCATCAGCAAGCCGCCATTGCTCCGTCCCTCCACCGCCAACCTTGCCGGGCAGGTGTAACCCCGCTCGATCAAGTGCCGGGCACAAGCCGCGAAGTCGTCGAAGACATTCTGCTTGCGGGTGAGATTGCCGTTCAGATGCCACTCCGTGCCGTATTCACCGCCGCCACGGAGATTGGCCATGACATAGATCCCGCCGCGATCGAACCACAGCCGCAGCGTGCAGTTGAATTGTGGACGCATGCAGTGACCATAGCCGCCGTAACCCTGAAGGAGCGTGGGATTGTTGCCGTCGAGCGGCGTGCCCTTGCGCTTCAGGATATTGACGGGAACCCGGGTGCCGTCCTTGCTCACCGCGAATTCCCGCAGCACTTCGATGTCGCTCAAATCCACCGGCGAGGTGCTTGCCATGGCGGTCTTGATGGAACATCCCCTGCCATCGTCAGCCGCCGGATCATAGAGGAACCATGCGTCCGGTTCGGTATAGCGGGTGAGACGGTAGAGCACGCGATCATCGGCGGCGTGATCCGCCAGTGCCATGAGATCCATCACGCCACAAGCGGCGGGGATCGGCAGATCGCTGGGATTTCCGCCCATGAGATCGAAGCGGCGGACCCGTGACGGCCCACCCAACACTTCTGATAGATAGAGATGGGAAGCCGTGACAACCAATCGCTCGATCACCGCATCGCCCTCCGGCACCAGGACCGGTGCATCGGCCAATGCCATGCTGCCATCGGTCGGCAGGCGCAGAATCTTCCCGCGCGGCGCGCCCTGCACCGAGCGCAGGTAAAGCGCCGTGCCATCGTTGCTGAAGGAAACCTCCTTGACCGAGTCTTCAAAACCGGTGACCTGCCGCCACGCGCAAGGATCGGCCTGCTTCGTATCCAACAGCCAGTGGGCATGCTCCCCGCCATCGCCGTTGGCCACGCTGGCGAGTAGCCAGCGACCGTCCGGAGAGGTGCCCAAAACGGTGCTGGCGATCCGCGGAAAGTCGCGCCCAACCGCATATTCGTCGCTCGCATCCGGCGTGCCCAGGCGATGGAGGTAAATCTGTTGATAGAGCCTGAGATCCGCGGATGGACGATCTTCAGGGTGCGGGTAGCGGGTGTAAAAGATTCCCGAGCCATCCGCCTCCCAGGCCGCGCAGCCGCCCCCGGTTGGATACTGGACCCGTGGAATGCGGTCGGGCAGGGCCAGCCCGGTTTCCGTGTGATAGAAATGCAGCGTGCCCTCCTCGCTGCCGTATTCGGACAGGCAGACCGCCACCAATTTTCCGTCGGGGGATGGGACAAACCAATCGATGGCCACATGGCCTTTGGGCTCCAGTTCATTGGGATCGAGCAATATCCTTTCCGAGACCGGATCATCGGCTGATGCCAATGCCAGGGTGACCAGCAGGCGCTGTTGTTTCGGCGGTTGGAACTTGAAGGCAAAAAGACCGCCTGGTCGCGCGACGAGTCCGCTGTAGGAAGGCGTGACCTCGGTGAACAGGGCGGTCAATTGGGCAAGGACGCCGTCCCGGCTCTCGATCTTATCGAGATGATTCCGGGTGCGGAGGTTCTGGGCGTCCGTCCACGACCTCACGGCGGGGGCATTGCCGTCCTCCAGCCAACGGTATTCATCCATCACCTCGACACCATGATAGGTGTCGCGGACTGGATGGTCGGGGGGCGATTGATGCGGAGCGGTGGCTGGGAATGTGGATGGCGTGGACATGACTGGAATTCGATGAACGGGTCTGGTAGGCTGTCTGGAAGGGCGCTATGGCAAGAGCCAGGATTGTCTGATGATTTGTGGTGGCGGGTTGTTGGCATTGAGCTTCACGGCCGCGCCAATCTCAGGTTGGTATCCACAATGGTGGTAATGGTCGGTTGGAGGGAACCCGGCGTCGCGTGAATGATGAAAATCCGCCGGTAGGCGTCGAGAAACTGCAATTGACGCTGGCTGAAGGCGACCGACGATCCACTTTGCTGGAAACTGAAATCCGTCTGCGCCATGTTGAATTCATCGGCCTTCTTAACGGGAGGCACGCGGGTGATGCCACACGGCGGGAGGGTGAGTTTGTGTTCGCCCGCTTCGAGAGTCGTCTCCATGGCGACCAGTGAGAGCACCCGCGACTCGCCCTTGGGAAAGGCCTTCGCGGAATCGTCGATCAGCTCCATCCGATAGGCGGGGCTTGAGCCGGCGGGTTCCGGCACCACCACGACTATCGCCTGCTGGATGCCAGATGGCAGCTTGACGGATGCTGCCAGACTCGCTTTGGGGTCTTTCGGATCGACGTTGGCTTTATCGAAGAGCACCAGGAACCCCTTGGAAGGCAGCGTGAACAGCGGAGTAGTTAGATCCTGCGGCCGGAAATTCAGTTTGACCACGTCACCATTCTTGTCGGGATAAAACAAGTCGCCGGCGGTGTGTGCCGGATCGAACAAGACCGCGCGGATCTGGAGCGTAGCCTGCGCCTTGGCAGGTTTGGCGTGGACCGTTGCGGGTAGCCACAGGACAGCTAGAACACACACGCAATGTTTGAGGATCATGGTAGTCGGATTTGATAGGAACTCAAAGTCACCCCCCGGCGGCTGGTTTCAGTGTTAGAGTTGGCATGATATCCACAATGGTGGTGATCGTCGGCTGGAGGGCGCCGGGAGTGGCATGGATGATGAAAATCCGCCGGCAAACGTCGAGGAACTGCAATTGGCGCTCGGTGAAAGGCA
>NZ_JBIKBQ010000130.1:0-10259 GCF_058122085.1 Luteolibacter sp.
TGCTCAAGGACATTGCCGGGACGCGGTAGCGGGATGTGGCCATGCGCGAGTTGTGCCCGAAGGCGCAGAACATGTGCAGTAATTTGGCTCAATCAGCTGAAAACCAGATTTTTGCCGATTTTAAAAAATCCGCCGTGGGAATCGGCCAGCGCTTCAAAAAGCTCCTCGACAAGCTCGCCCTTCGCCACGTCATCCTTCCCAAATGCAATTTGGGCAGGGCCATGAATTGCGCCCCCGACCCATGTAACATGATTCAGAGAGGCGGCGCGGCGTTTTGAGCACGGTCCCGACGAGGAAATCCGCTTGCAATGGCGAAATCGGAACGGTACCCACTCGCCTCCACCGCAGGGATTGCGGTTTCTGATTTTCATTTTATGAAGTTAGCGAAGTTGCTCAATGCGGACCACATCATCCTTGATATGAAGGCTGTGGAGCACTGGCCGTCAATCGTCGAGCTGGTCGGCCATCTCGTCACGACCGAGCAGCTTCCGGTTTCCCAACACGAGGAAATCCTCGAAGCGTTCAAGGCCCGCGAGGAGTCGGTCAGCACCGGCATCGGCTCGGGCGTGGCGATCCCGCACGCGTTTTCCGACCATTTGGAAAAAGTGATCGCCGTCTTCGGCCGGTCCGTGGCGGGCATCGATTTCGAGGCGCTCGACAACGCGCCGGTGCATTTCATCATCCTCTTCGTCGTCCCGCGCAAGGAATACCACCTGCACCTGCAGACGCTCTCTGCGATCGCGAAAATGTTCACCAACCGCGAGATCCTCCGCCAGTTGGGAGCGGCCGTGGAGCTTGAGGAAATCCTCTCCATTTTCGACTCCAGGCCTGCCCGCGTGGGCGCTTGACCGAGCCGGACATCCCCGCCTTTTTTATGACGCTTCTCCAGGAACTCGAATCCCGCCTTGCCGCCGCGCTGACCGCCACCCTCGGCGAACCGGCCACCGCCGCCGTGACCGCCGCCGCCGACCTCCGCTTCGGCGACTATCAGTCGAACGCGGCCATGGTGCTCGCCAAACAGCGCAAGACCAATCCCCGCGCGCTGGCCCAGGAAATCATCGACCACCTCGAGCTCTCCGGCCTCGCCACCGCCGACATCGCCGGCCCCGGCTTCATCAATTTCCGCATCCTGCCCGCGGCCTACGCGGCGCGCACGGCGGCGCTGATCCGCGATCCGCGCCTCGGCGTTCCCGCCACCGGCGCGGGCAAAACCGTGGTCGTGGATTTCTCCGCGCCCAACGTCGCCAAGCCAATGCACGTCGGCCACATCCGCTCGACGATCATCGGCGACTCGCTGGCACGCATCGCGCGGTTTCTCGGGTTCAAGGTCATCGCGGACAACCACATCGGCGACTGGGGCACCCAGTTCGGCATGATCATTTACGGCTGGAACCACTTCCTCGACGAGGCCGCGCTCGCCGCCGATCCGATCGCGGAGCTGGTCCGCGTCTATCGGAAAGTCAACGCCGCCACCAAGGAAGACCCGGCGGTGCTCGAGGAGTGCAAGGCGGAGCTCGTCAAACTCCAGGCCGGCGACCCGGAAAACCTCGCGATCTGGCAGAAATGCATCGAGGTTTCCAAGAACGGCCTCCAGAAAATCTACGACCGGCTCGACGTGAAATTCGACTACTGGCTGGGAGAGAGTTACTACAACGACCGCCTGCCCGGACTGGTCGAGGAGTTCCTGGAAAAAGGCATCGCCCGCGAGAGCAACGGCGCGGTCTGCATTTTCTCCGACGGCAGCAAGCCGTTGGAGGAAGACCCGTTCAAGGTCCACAAGGAGGAAGGCTGGACCGACAATCCCGCGATCATCCGCAAGGCTGACGGCGGGTTTCTCTACGCCACGACCGATCTCGCGACGATCCAGTTCCGCATCGACGAGTGGCAGGCCGACCACGTCTGGTATGTCGTGGGCGTGCCGCAGCAGCTGCATTTCCGCCAGCTTTTCGACGCCGCCGCGCGCTGGGGCAAGACCGGGGATTTCAAACACATCGCGTTCGGCTCCATTCTCGGCGACGACCGCAAGCTGATGAAAACCCGCTCCGGCGACAACGTCGGGCTCATCGAAGTGCTCGAAGAAGCCGTCGAGCGCGCCGCCAAGGCGATCGCCGAAAAGAACCCGGACCTGCAAGGCGAGGAAGCCGCGCGGATCGCGGAAACCGTCGGCATCGGCGCGGTGAAATTCGCCGAACTCTCGCAGGGCCGCCTGACCGACTACGTGTTCTCGTGGGACCGGATGCTCGCCCTGCAAGGCGACACCGCGCCCTATCTGCAATACTCGCACGTCCGCATCCGCTCGATTTTCCGCAAGCTCGACGCGGCGTTCGACGCCACCGCCGCGGAGATCCATCTCAACGAGGACGCGGAAATCCACCTCGCCCGCCTGCTGGTCCGCTTCGGCGAGGTTTTACCGACCATTCTCGAAGATTTCCGGCCGAACCTGTTGGCGAATTACGTGCTCGAACTCGCCCGCGCGTTCCACTCGTATTTCGAAGCCTGCCCGGTGCTCAAGGCCGAGGAACCGATCCGCTCCAGCCGCCTCGCGCTCTGCGAGCTGACCTCCCGCACCTTGAAACAAGGGCTCAACCTGCTCGGAATCGACGTGCCGGAGCGCATGTGACGCTCAGGCTCCTTAGCGACCGAGCCTGCTCTCGAAGATCTGGGACAGATTGCGGATTGCATCGCCCTTGACGATCAACCGGTCGTCCGCAGGCCGGAGGCGATCGCGTTGATCGAGAGCAAAAGCCGAGGCAGGAGCGAGTCGGCTTCCGTCGTGCGTTCGGCGGCGAGGTGGCCGCGCCACTCGCGGAGCAGGGTGATTTGTTGCTGGTGGAGCACCCGCAGCGGGGCCTCGCGGATTTCCAAGGTCTTCGCCATCCGCGGGCGGCGGTCTTTCATCTCGCCGTCGAAGAGCTCGGCGAGAAGAACCCGCGTGCGCTCGAATTCCGCGAAGATCAGCGCGTTGAACTTGTCCCGGACTTCCACGTTCTCCACCAGGCCCGCATAGTCGCGCATCAATTCGAGGTTCGCGGAGGCGAGGTTGGTTTCCACGTTGGTGAGCACGTAGCTGAGGAAGGTGGATTTGGGCAGGGCTTGTTTGAAACTGGCGAAGCCTGCCGGGTCTTCGGTCTTGAGTGTTTCCAGCGCCGATCCCACGCCGAACCAGCCGGGCAGATAGTAGCGCGCCTGGGTCCAGGAAAACACCCACGGGATCGCCCGCAGGTCGCTGATGGAAAACCCCTTCTTGCCGGTCCGCCGCGCGGGGCGGGAGCCGATGCGCGAGTTTTCCAACGCGTCGATGGGCGTCGCCTGACGATAGAATTCGATGAAGCCGTCCGCCTTGAGGAAGTTCTGGTAGGCGGCCTGGCTGGTTTCTCCCAGCCGCGCCATGAAGGCCTCGCCGGGATCCTCCACGGGCGGCAGGTGGCGGTGACGGGCGGTGGTGACGGCGGCGCCGGCTAGCAGGAGTTCGAGATTGTAGGTGGCGTTGGCGAGGTTGGCGTATTTCTGGGCGATCGTCTCGCCCTGCTCGGTCATCCGGAAGCCGCCGCTCATCGCGCCGGAGGGAAGCGCGGCCATGAACCAATGCGTCGGCCCGGCGCCGCGGGAAATCGTGCCGCCGCGGCCGTGGAAAAAGCACAGCCGCACGCCGTGGTCGCGGCCCACGCGGGTGAGCGCGGTTTGTGCCCGCTGCAGCGCGAACTGCGCGGCGAGGATGCCGCAGTCCTTGTTGGAATCCGAGTAGCCGAGCATCACCTGCTGGCCGCTGAAAATCCCGGCGGCCTGCGAGCGGCGGGTGAGGGGATGTTGTAAAAACGCCTCCAGAATGCCGGGCGAGCGGTCGAGGTCGTCCATGGTTTCGAACAACGGGACGACTTGCAGCGGGCAGAGCAAGCCGTCCGGCGTGAGTTCCATCAGCCCGGCCTCGCGGGCGAGCAGATAGACGCCGAGCAGGTCCGAGAGCTGCCGCGTCATCGAGACGATGAGCGAGCCGAGTCCGGGCGTGCCCCACTCGCGGCGATGGCGCACGAGCACCCGGTAGCAGTCGAGCACGTCGTCCGCCTCGGTGCCCACGCGCAGGTCGTCGTGGAGAAACGGGCGCGTCGATTTAAGCTCGGCGTCGAGGAATTCCAATCGCTGCTGCTCGGGCCATGCGGCGTAGTTCTCGCCATCCGGGATGCTGGCGGCCACTAGCAGCTGGCTGATCGCCTTGTCGTGGAATTCCGAGTTCTGCCGGACATCGAGCGTCGCGAGGTGGAAGCCGAACATCTCCAGCTTGTGCCGCAGCGGGCGGATCGCGGCTTCTTCTAGCAAGTGACAGCCGGCCGCGGCGAGCGTGCGCGAGAGCAAATTCAAGTCGTCCGCGAGGCAGGCGGGATTCCGATAGCCGGGGTTGCCCAGGACTTGCTCGCGTAGCCGCAAGGCCATCAGCGCCGTCATTTGCCGCCACGGCTCCTCCTGGTGGCGGTCGAGGATTTCCGCCACGCCGGAGCTGCCCTGGAGCATGGCGAGCAGTTGGTCGATGCGCGCCTGGAGTTCCGGCGGCACCGGCGTGAGGTAGCGGGAAAGCGTGAGCTGCGAGCCGAGTTCCAACAGCTCGCGCTGCAGCAGCCGGAACGCGGAGTGGCGCAGGGTTTCGAGCGTTTGCCCGGTGACCGCAGGCGTGACTAACGGATGCCCGTCGCGGTCGCCGCCGATCCAGGTGCCGAAGCTCAGCCGAGGGATGTTGCCCGCCGAGCGCAGCATTTCGAGCGGCAGTCCGGCGTCGCGCCAGGCCTCGGTGAAATGCAGGTCGAGCCGGTTGATGGCGGACGGGAAAAGGTCGCGCAGGTAGTGGGTGGCGTTGCGCAGCTCGCTGGTGATGTCGGGCCTGACGAGGTGGATTTCCGCGGTGCGCCAGAGGGTTTCCAAGGTGGTGACGACCCGCTCGCGGATGCGGCGGCGTTCGCGTTCGGTGTATTTCGGGAACTCGTTGCGCACCATTTCATCATAGAGCGCGCGGTGGCGTTCGCGGATGCTGGAGCGCTTGGCCTCCGTCGGGTGGGCGGTCAGCACCGGCTCGACCTGCACGTCGCGCAGGACTTCGAGGATCTGCTCCGGCGTCAGGCCGATGGCGCGCAGGTCCCGCAACGCCTGCGGCCACAAGCCGCGGATCGATTCCGCGCCGAGCGCTTTTTCCCGCTCGCGGCGGATTTCCGCGGCCACCCGCTCCTCGACCATGTTGAGCAGCTGGAAGCCGATCGAGTAAAGCTGCGGCAGTCCCTCGGGCGCGGCGCCGATTTCCGGCTCGCGGCCCGACCACGGGAGAAATGGCAGGAGTTCCGTTTCGCCGGTGCTGACCAGCGCGCCCTTCAAGCACCCGAGCATGTATTGCAACCGCTCGTCAATCAGGTCGAATCCTTCCAGCCGGAGCTGCTCGCGGGTGGGGTTGCTGCTGGAGTCGGTCATGTGCGGCGGCGTTTAAGCATGATCCGGGCCGATTCGGGAAGGGTGGATTCTGAATGATCGGAGGTTTCGGTGCCGGCGAGGTGTTGTTGGATTGCCTCCGGCGGGCTGGGCGACCGGTGGTCGCCGCCACTTTCGCTGATGCCTTGTTTGGTTTCGTTGACGAAGTGGCGGGCTTTGTAGAGGTCGATGTAGTTGGTGACGGAGGAGCCGTCGGGATTCACGCGGGTGATGGTGCGGTCAAAGACGTAGAGGTTTTTCGCGGGATCGGGCGAGGTGGGATCGGGGCGGGGGACTTCGAGGATGTCGCAGAGTTCGGAGAGGAACATCTGGTAGTTGGCGCGCTCGGCGGCGCCGGAGTTTTCCCAGCGGGTGATGAAAAATTCGATGGCGTCCGACGGCGTGGGGCGGAGCGTAGCGGCGATCACCGGTCGCCGCGAGCCAAGATGAAGGCGGAGTGACGTGGGAATGCCGAAATAGGCGTGAAATAGGCGTGGCGAGTGCCGAAGCGGCCATTGCGGAGACCGAAGGGCTCGTTGTTGGTTCTTTCCAACTAAATGACGACACGGCAGGGCTTCGGAAACTACGCGCTTGGACATTGCGGGCGGGCTGGGCTAGGACAGCGCGGTGAACTCATGGAATGCGGCTCTAAAAGTGGTGAAAAGCTGTCTCAAGGCGGGCGTCGGCGAGTTCGTCGTCTGCGCCGGCGCGCGGAATGCCGCCTTGCTCGAAGCGCTCGCCCGCGCCGAGGCGGCGGGCCTCGTCCGCGTCTGGCGGCATTTTGAGGAACGCAGCGCGGGGTTTTTCGCACTCGGCCGGACGATGGAAACCGCGCAACCCTGCGCCGTCATCACCACCAGCGGCACCGCGGCGGCGGAGCTGTTACCGGCGGTCATCGAGGCGCACTATCAGGGCCGCCCGCTGGTCGCAATCACCGCGGACCGCCCGGCGGCGTTCCGCGGGACGGGCGCGCCGCAGACCATCGAGCAGCCGGGGATTTTCGGGAATCACGCGTGGCAGGGGACTTTCGCCGACTGGGACGGCAACCAGCCGCTGCATCTGAACGCCGAGTTCGACGAGGCCTTCGAGGCCGCTGACGAGAATTTCTCGCAGGAATCTCTCAGCGAATTTATTCCCGTGAAGGAAAAGCTCAACGTCGCCGCGCTCGCCCGATGGCTGCGCGAGGAACCTTACAAAGGCATCGTCGTCCTCGTCGGCGGGTTGGAACCGGACGAGCGCGAGGACGTGTTCCATTTCTGCCAGGACCTCGGCGCGCCCGTCGTCGCCGAGGCCACCAGCGGCCTGCGGGAGGCGCTCCAGTCGCTCGCCATCCACGATGCCGACCGCGTTTTGAAAGCCCGCCCGCCCGGCAAAATCCTCCGCCTCGGCGAGGTTCCCAGCGGCCGCTTCTGGCGCGATCTCGAGGAACTGCCGCAGGTCTCCGTCTGGTCCGCCTGCCGCAACGGCCTGCCCGGGCTCGCCCGCGAATCCGGCGTCGTCCGCGGCTCGCTCGACCGCGTCATCCAGGCGCTCGGCCCCATCGAACTCGCCGACGACGCGCTCGACTACCTCGCCGGAGCCGGCAGCCGCGCCGTGAAAATCGACGAGCTGCTGGAAATCTATCCGGACAGCGAGCCCTCGCTGCTCCGCACGCTTTCGCACTACGCGTCCATCGGCGGCGGGCTTTTCCTCGGCAACAGCATGCCGATCCGCGAGTGGAACCATTTCGCCCAATGGGCGCGCCCGGTCCCGTCCGTCCGCGCGAACCGCGGCGCGAACGGCATCGACGGCCAAGTCAGCACCTGGCTCGGCTGGTCCGCCGATGTCAGTGAAACCTGGGCTGTCGTCGGCGACCTCACCGCGCTCTACGACCTGGCCGCGCCGTTCGTGCTCGAGCAAATCCACTGCCAGGGCCGCGTGCTCGGCGTCATCAACAACGGCGGCGGCAAGATCTTCGAACGCCTGCCGCGCCTGCAAAGCATGAGCCCGCGCGCCGTCGAGTGGATGACCAATCCGCAAAGCGCCGATCTATCCGGCCTCGCCACGCTCTGGGGTATGAACCACCTCCGCATCCGCACCGTCGATGATTTCGACAAGTTCGAGGCCGGCGACAAAACCCTGCTCCTCGAAATCATCCCCGACGCCGCCCAGACCACCGCCTTTTGGGCCGCCTGGGACCGGATGAAGGGGTGAAAGATTGAGATCAATCCCGGTTTTCCGCGTGGCGCAGCCCCAGCATCAGTCCTCGCAGTTCGGCGAGCCCGCGCATCCGGCCGATGCAGGAATAACCGGGCGTGATTCCGGCGGGTTTCGGCAGGTCGTCCATCATGGTGTGGCCGTGATCGGGGCGCAGCGGAATCTGCCAGTCGGCGCGGCCTTCCACGCGGCGGCGGTCTTGTTCATCGAGTAAATTCCGCACCACGGCCGGCATGTCCACCGAGCCCTCCAGGTGGTTGGCCTCGTAGAACGATCCGTCCGGCAGGCGCTGCGTGCTGCGCAGGTGGGTGGCGTGGATGCGCGGCGCGAATTTCCTAACCATCTCTGGCAGGTCGTTGTCCGCCCGCGCGCTGAACGAGCCGGTGCAGAAGCCGACCTCCTCCGCCACCGGGATGACGGCTTGGAGAAAGCGCGCGAGGTTCCGCCGCAACCCGTCCGCTCCCATGCCGTCGTATTTCGCTAACATGGCCCGGATGTCGTCGAGCGAGAGCGCCCATTTCACGCCGGGAAACACGTCGATGATCGTGCGGACGAACGCGTCGCGCGCGCCGTCGTCCAGGCTGCTCCACCACGACGCCGCTTGCTCCAGCTGCTCCGGCGAGTAGTCCGCTTCCGCGCCGGGTCGCCGCGGCCCGTCTTGATGTCCTCGTGCACCGGCACCGACTCCACGGCGGTCCAGCGGAGGCCGGCGTCCTCGATCATCTGTTTCCGCTCGCGGATCGCCTCGCGCGGCCAGACCTCGCCATAAGGAATCTGATGGAGCGAAGTGAAAACCGCGGCGGCCCCCGCCTGCCGGATGAAGGACAGCGGCACCGGATCACCCGGGCCGAACCAGCGGAAGCCCTCTTCCAACAGAAACAGATCCGGAGCGGACAAGTTCATGGTCAGACTCCGGAGAACGCGACGAACCCGCCGTCCACCGCGAGCACCGTGCCGGTCACGAATTGCGACGCGTCCGAGAGCAGATAGTGCAGCGCGCCGAAGAGTTCGTCCGCGTTTCCGAAGCGGCCGAACGGGGTGTTGGTGATGATGGTGTTGCCGCGGTCGGTGAGCGATCCGTCCTCGTTCGTCAGTAGGCGGCGGTTCTGCTCGCCGAGGAAAAACCCGGGCATCACCGCGTTCACGCGCAGCTTGCCGCCGGTGCGTTTCGCCATGTCCACGGCCAGCCAGCGGGTGAAATTATCCACCCCGGCCTTCGCCGCGGAGTAGCCGACCACGCGGGTGAGCGCCTGCGGCGAGGAGACCGACGAGTAATTGACGATGGAGCCGCGGCCGCCCTCGATCATCGCCGGGGTGAAGACCAGAGATGGCAGGACGGTGCCGTGCAAATTCAAATCGACGACCTGTTGAAAGGAGTCGAAATCGAGATCGGAGAAACTCTTGTCCGGAGTGATGGTCGCGCCCGGCATGTTGCCGCCCGCGCCGTTGACCAAGCCGTCGATGCGGCCCCATTTCGCGAGCACCGCATCCCGCGCCTGCTCCAGCGCCGGGCGGTCGAGCACGTCGGCGACGAGGCCGGCGCACTGGGCGTCCGGGGTGATGGCGCGGCACTTGGCGAGCGCGGCGTCGAGTTTTTCCTGGCTGCGGCCGAGGAAGGCGATGCGCGCGCCCTGGGCTGCCAGATAGTCGGCGGCGGAGCCTGCGAGGGCGCCGGTGGCTCCGGTGATGACGAAGACGCGGTCGGTGAGGTCGAATAAGTTTTTCATGAGGATGATGGCTTGGCCCTTGGCATCGAAGGCGGCGACCGATTCAGGGTCAAGTTGATTCATTTGCCGGGTGCCAGCGGCTCCTGAGGGACAGTCTTCCCGAGCGGATCGGAACCCATCAGACCCAAGCCTGCGACCCGGAAATCCGCGGAAATCCACGGCTCCGGCCCGATTGACGGCCTGTGGATGCGTGAGAAAACGAAATCCTTCCCTTGCCAATTCCCGCAAGGCCCGTTACGCATTCCGCCTCAGCGCAAACGCACTGGTCCCGTGGTCCAATGGATAGGACGATGGCCTCCGAAGCCGTAGGTAGTGGTTCGATTCCACTCGGGACCACTTGCTGAAAACGCGCTGGAAACCTTGAGGAATAAGGGGTTTCACCGGAAATTGGGTTGCTTGGCAATGGTGCCGGGTAGCAGGAAATAGCACTGACTTGCCCGCAAAATCCGCAACCTCATGCTAACTCTACCTCTACCGCGATCAAGTTGCGTTAAATGGCAAGCGCGCCTGGAACGTCGCCGTTCGGCTCTCTGAAAAGATGCGTCGCCTGTCATTCTTTCTGGCGCAACGACCTGCATCAGCTTCTTTCTCGCTGGTCCGCCGGTGTCATTTAATTTGGCGCAATGCGGAAGCATTCCGGCGCTGCGATTGAAGCTTGCGGAGGCGCGAACAAAAATCAGAATCCTCTCCCCGATCGGTTGCCCAATGGCATCGGCCGACCACCATTTTCAAGCCTAACGAAATCCGTTGATGCAGCGCGCAGACTTCAAGATGCAACTCAAACCCGGCTTCGAGGCCGAATACCGGAGACGCCACGACGAGATCTGGCCCGAACTCTCCCGCGCTCTCACCGAGGCCGGGGTTTCCGATTACTCGATCTTTCTCGACCCG
>NZ_JBIKBQ010000131.1:0-10165 GCF_058122085.1 Luteolibacter sp.
CCGTGCCCGCGGTCAGCGGCGCGTCGATCTGTTGGATCACCGTCCCGGCATTGAGGTCCACCGCGAGCAGCCTGCCTTCCACCGCGCCATTCAGGAAATACACCACCTTGCCATTGCCGGCGCAAAGGTTGGTGAAGACCCGGTTGCCGGTTCCGAGCGCTCCCGGCAGCGGGATCTCGGGCTCCAGCAGCATCCGCTGCAAGTCGATCCGCGCGATCGCGTTCGACGGGGCCTGCATCGTATAGAGATACTTCCCGTCCGGCACCAGGTCGCGCCCGACTGAGCGGAGACCGGCCCCAAGGGGGTCCCGGGCTCGGGCGTGAGGCGGATCCGCTCACCCCCCTGCGGAAATCCCGCCAGCACCCCCACGGGCGACGCCGGCCCCGTTGCCGTGAAGTCCGCCACCGCCACCAGCGATAGGCAACAGCCGGAGAGAACAGATACCAATCGGGGGAGATGCGGCACGATCACCCTGACGTCCTGGGTGGAGCGGTAACCCGGAGCAAGCCCAAGCGGCCGGAAAGGCGCTGCGGAAGTTCGCCAGCCGGTCACTTCACGTCCGATGCCTGCGATCCGCCGTGGATCTTCAGCAGCCGCTTGCCCTCTTCGAGCAGGAAGGCGGGATCCGAAAACGGCTCGGCGCCGATGTCCTGCCAGAGGACGCGACCGGTCCCGTCGATGAGGAAAGTGCCGTGGAGCGGCTTGTTCTCGAAATCATCGTAGGCGCGATAGGAGCGGAACACGTCAAGCGCCGGATCCGCCACGATCGGGAACGGGAACAGGCCCTTGTCGGAATACGCCAGTTGCGATTGTTGCAACTCCCCCACCGGATCGGTGCTGACCGCGATCATCTCGATCCCCGCCTCGAGAAAACCGTCCCGCTTGGGTGCGAAGGCATTCAGTTGGTCGATGCAGTGGAGGCAGCCGTGGCCGAGATAAAACAACACCACGACCGGCTTTCCCTTGAATCCGGAAAGCGCGAGCGGGCGACCCGACGAATCGGGCAGCGTGAAATCGTGCGCCGGTGGGGGCGTCCAATCGCGCGGTCCGAGGGATTCCAGATCGGGCCGCAGGCCGACATCGCTCCGCGGCGTGGCGGCGACGCGCCAGTCGGGTCCTTCGCCAAACTCCGCGGCGATAGCGGCAAGGCGGTGGAAAGGCGGTGCCGACAAGTCGATGGCGGAGGACAGGGTTTTCAAGCGGGCGAACGCCTCGCGGGCGGAGTCGGTTTCGCCGCAGCGATGGAGAACCTCGACGCGGGCCGCGAGCGGCAGGGTCTGGTCGGGCGCGGCCTCGACCGCTTCCTTGGCCAGGCGCAGGGCCTCGTCCTTCCGGCCAAGCCGGAGCTGGAGCCTCGCCATCGCCGGTTTGGACCGCTTGATGGCATCGAGCGCGGGATCGGGACGTTCTTCGAGGATCGCCCGGTGAGCCTCGAGTTCGGCCAGGAGTTCCTTGAGTTTCCGCTGGCGGTCGTCGAAGGGCTTGGCGGCTGCCGCCTCGGCCGCGGCGGTAGCCTTGGGGTCCTTCTTGTCCGCCTCCGCCGCCGCGCGGGCCTGGTTCCGGGCGGCCTCCTGTTCGGCTTCGACCGCGGCCAATCGGGTGGCCACCTCGTCGCCGATCCCGATCAGGCGCGGCAGTTCCCCCTTCTCGAAGCGGGCGATGCCGAGCAAGCGGAGCTGCTTGTTTCGCTCGTCATCCGAAGTCCCCGGATCGAGGTGACCCGCGTCGGCAAGGGCGATCGCCTCGTCCCAGAACTCGAATTGCTCAAGGGTTTCCAGCAGGCGCAAGCGGCCGAAGGCCACGCTGGATTTGAAGTTCGCGGGCGAGTTGAGCACGGGATGCCGCGGGTTGGCCAGCAGCCCCATCGCCACCGCGAGCGCCTCGCGGCCGTTGCCGAGCATCTGCCAGTTGCGGATCAGCCACTCGTTGTTGTGGACGTAATTGTGGATCTGGTCGGGAAGGACCCGGTGCTCCAGCAATTGCCGGTGATCGACCCGGGCGGAGGCCAACTGGTGCCAGGCGGAGTCGTCATAACGCCGCAACTTCGAGTAAATATGGCCCGGCATGTGCCACATGTGCGCGATGGCCGGAGCCGTCCGCGCCAGCAGCGCGGCGGAATCGAGCGCCCGCGCGGCCTTTTCCTCGTCCCACAGGTGGATGCGATAGTGGTGGGCGGGATGCATCGGGCGCTTCGCGAGGACCTGCTGGAGCAGAGTATCCACCGGTTCGTAGGAATTGATCGGGATTCCCATCCGGCTGAAGTGCCAGATGCGGCAGGCCAGGAACGCCTTGGCCTCGAGGTCGGCGGGATCGGCGTGGACGATCCCCTCCAGATCGCGGATCAGTTGCCGCCGCTTGGCGAGATCGTTGGTCCCGCTGGCGGTGAGGTAGACATTCTGGGCATCAATCCAACGTTTGCCGGCCTCGTCCGCCTGCTCCCGGTGCTCGACCGCCTTCGCGATGAATCCGGCCGCGCGCTTCGGGTTTTCCCAGTTGGCCATCGCCATGCCCCAGTAGGCCATCGCGCAGCCCGGATCCCGGGCGGCGATGTGGCGGAAAGTGCGCTCGGCCTCGAAATACCAGAAGCCGTGCAATTGGCCGATGCCCTGGTTGAACCAGGCCTGGGCTTCCGGCCATGAACTCCGGATCGGGAAATCCACGTCGCCGGTGCCGGGAATGCGGTTGGCGAACTGCCGCGGCCCCTCGTTGAACGCCTCGCCCTCGTGCGAATGCCCGGCGCGCGGCTCCCCCGCCACCTCTTCAGCCAAGGCCGGTGCCTGGGTCAGGAGAAACGCGAGGTAGACGGCAAGCGGAAGACGCGGCATGGCGGGACGGAATACAAAGCAAGGCACGTCCTTACAAGCGCTAAAGGACAGCGCGATCTTTCATACCCGCGGGTTTCGACGGCGTGAGGGCGACAAATGCCACCCTCGGCCGGGCGGTTTCAACCGATCCGCGTCAAATTCGGGCACGAAGATCTCCGCCGGATGATCGCGGAGCAACCGGTCTTCCCTCACGCCGAAAGCCGCACCGAGGACGATTGACTCCGGGATAGGGCCGCCCGGCCGAAGGCCGGACGACGCCCCCCACTGATCCGGACGAGCGCAATGAACGCATCCGGTTCCTCGGGGTTGTGGTTTCATTGCATTTTGGAGTGAACGATACGAGCAGGAAATAGGGGGAAGACACGCAGCATGCCTTGGAACCGTTCCCAGTTCGGGTTGCTGCTGCGATTGCGCCGCTGAAGCCACCTGCGCCACAACTTCGCCACCTCATACCGCAGCCGTGAAAGCATGCGGATATCCTCCTTTGGTACTCACAGGCTTCCTCGGGATGGTTTGATTCGCTGCGCTCACCCCTCGCGGGGCTCCCCTCCGGGGACTCTATGTCCGCTGCGCTCCCATTCCCAGCTTCCCTGGAAACCCTGTTCGTCGCTCTGCCCTGCCCTCAGACCCCGCGCGGACCTCCACGCCAGACCATTGCGGCGCTTCGGTGTTGCCCCCGCCATTCCTAACACGAAGGCTCCCCCGTCAATAAGCATTTCGAGGCTCAATCACACGGCTTTACGACCTGCTGCCTACGCTTGAAGACGCCATTTCTGGACGCCGACCAAGGCTCGCTTCCGGTGGGTGGTCAACCCTTTCCGGGCGGGTTGGTTCCCGCCGGGTTTCAATAGAGTCTTTCAGTCGCTCGTTAGTTTGACGTCCTCCTTTCGGTTAGTTGCTTTGGTTTACGAGCGCCATCCCCGTCTCTCAGGGCTTTGGCTGGCGCCAAGGAGTTTGCTTTTGGGATGAAGGCCGTTGAGAAAGCTCATGGGAGGACCAGAGGCGGGGGAAAAGGGGTTGGTGATGGTTTCCGCGATTTGCTTGCCCATGAGTTCATAGGCCGGGGCTTTCCAACGGAACCGGTCGCCACGGGCGAGTTGGGCGCGTTATTCGACGACCAAGCTATAGAGGTCGTTCACGGCGACGCCGGATTCCTGCATGATCCGGGCGGCGCTGGCGTTGCGGGTGGTGATGGTGGGATTGTCCGTCGGGTCCAGTTCGGCGGGTTGGTCCTTCAGTTACTGATCCCGCTTCGGGGTGGCCACCTCGACATGGTCCTGAGGGAGACCGAGGTAGGCCCGCGCCAGGCACGCGATGTTGCGATCATCGCCACTGAACGAGGTCACCGGCTGTTGCAGATAGAAGGATGCCGGCGGTTTCAAATTGCCCACCGTGGGTTTGGTGAAGCCATAGAGCCCGGTGTGGTTCTTTTGCGCATCCGGCACAATGGTGGCTGGATCCTGCTTGTTCCACGCGGCGAGGCAAGTGACCAGGCGGGTCTGCGGACCGATCATTCGTTTTGCGTCAGCGGTGCGTTTGAGATCCCCGGCCTCGTTGAGCAGCCAATCCGTCTCTTTCAACGCGTTGGAATCGGCGATGTGGGGATCATTGACATCGCAACAAGTGAGCCACACCAGGCATGCGGGGTTGGCTTCCTTGGCGGCCTTGCGAATCGTCTGCCAGGCGCGGTCCACGGCCTTCCGACCGTATGCGGTCATTTGCGCGGGAGTGATTTTTTCCTCGCCGGGAAAGGGTTCGGCCATGAGTTGGGCGTAGAGTTTTTTCTCGCAGTCAAGCCAGCGGTTGCCGTTGCTGGCCCGGCTGGTGGGCATGCGCAGCCAGTCGAGCATGAAGCCGTCCATGCCGGTCTTCTTCACGGCATCCCGAATGGCGTCGTCGAGATAGGCGAGGTATTCATCGGTGTAAGGAATGTGGGGGTCGCTGGGAAACCCATAACTCAGGGCAGGCTGCGTTTGTCCCCAGCGGGTATTGGCTCCGGCGCAGAAGTAGCCGAAGACAAGCATGTTCTCCTGGTGCGCGAGCTTCACCATTTCGGGTAGGAAATCATGCTTCAACCCCGGTTGCTCCGGCACCACGCCGTTCTTATACCATGCGTAGCCGTTGCAGGACACGCAGAAGCTTTGGATGACGTTGCAGCCGATGCTCTTATACCACGCCACATGCGCCGCCGGGTCGGCATCCGCCCACAGGCCGGGTTTGGGGAACGCATTGGGGCCGCCGGGCCCCCAATTGAAATCAATGTCGTAGGCTTTGATGGGTTCGTCGCCTTTGAGTTGGGCTGGCATGGGCTCAGCCTGGGCGAAGGCGGCCAGGGCGATTGAGATAACAATAGGGTTGGCTTTCATGGAATGTTGGGATTGGGCTGATGGTCGGTGGCAAGGGCCGCGAGAAGGAAAACGATGGCGGCGGATTTCATGGATGAGCAAAGGGTACGAGCGAACTACGGCGGAAATTTCCGCTCGGCAAGCATTCCCACAGAGTCGCCAGCGCTAGTCCGGCTTGAGGTAGTCGGCGACTTCCTTGCGGTCGGCGGGCGGCAGGGAGTCCAATTGCTAGGAATTTGCTTTTGGGATGAAGGCCGTTGAGAAAGCTCATGGGAGGACCAGAGGCGGGGGAAAAAGGGGTTGCGTTTAACTTTGATTCAACGGCAAAGGATCGACTCCTGCGCACAAACACTTATATCAGGCCTAAAGTGATCCACCCACATGGATTTCTGCAGTCTTATCACAAAGTTGAAGCACCGGATCAAAATGAATCAGTTTTATCTATGGATTCATCCTGAGGGTTTTACCAGCCGCAAGGTCTCTCTCATCAAGATTCCCTGTCCACGGATTCAATATCCGTAGTTTTCCTCCAACGGTTGCTGTGATTTCCAGTTTCACGATCTGGCCGGCTTTCTGCTCGGCACTGACAAGGAATCCTCCCTGCGCTCGGAGGTTGGTGAAACTGGCGTCCTTATTCTTCGGCCACGCCGGGAAGACGCGGATGGTGTTATCGACGCTTTGCAGCATGAATTCGCTGATGGCCGCAGCAATGCCAACGCTTTCGACGAGGTAATATCCGCAGTCAGGCACGAAGAAGAAGCCGTTCGGCTGCGCGAGCGGTTTGTAATAATTGCGCAAATCATCACACGCTTCCGGCATTGAGAAACGCGCCTTGGCCACGCTCATCATGATCGTCGAATTGAGCCCGCGATGCCGGGTCTGGCGGATAGTATGGCGGAACAATTCCTTCTCCGCCTCCGGAGAGAAGCACGTGACCTGGTCGCCCGGGAACACCGGCACGACTGGCACGGTGAGGTTGTGCTCCTTGATTTCGCGAAACCGGCAGCCGGTCCAGTCCACAACGACCGGCTTGCCCTCGGCATCCGGTGCGGTCGGATAATCCGGCAGTAGATCCAGCGCCTTGCGAAAACGCGTCACGAGCTCTGGATCGCGTCCGAGTTCCCCCGCGGCCGCAATCCCGGCCTTCATACTGTAACGGGCGTACGCGAGATCAAATGGTGTATTGTCCACGCCGAACGTGCCGTGTTCCGGACTGTAGCTCGGCCCGAACTTCGCCCTGCCGTTGCCATCACGCGGGCATTTCTCGGCGAACGAACAATAGAACAACGCCGTCTCGCGGATCACCGGATAAATCTTCTCCTCAAGGTGCTGCCGGTCGGGTTGGTAGAGCTGGTTGTACCACAGGACCTGCGCCGACATGCCAATCATGCCCAGCGTGCCATTGTACGGCATGTGCGCATACTGCCGGTTGTTCTTCATTTTGCAGTTCGCCGGATCAGGCTCAAACGGGAACGACGCAATCCCGACGTACGCGCCCTCACAGTCGAAGCTGGTTTTGGCTATCCACTTCAGGCGCGGCAGCATCTCGTTCATGTAACTCACCCACGGCTGGGCGAGTTCAGGATGATTGATGGGAAACGCCGTCCAGTGCGGTTGCCATACATTGTAGTTGTGATGGTAATCGCCATGCCACGGCGGCGCATCCGTTGACGAGTTTACAAACAGACCCACCGGCACCGCACCCGGTTTGCTCACACACCGCAGTAAATAAACCATCCGGTACCACCACGTCTGCAGCTCCGGATCATCCAGCGCCACGCCGCTTGCCGCCCAGAACGTCGCCCATTCCGCCTCATGCCGGGCGATCAACCGACCGGCCTCTTCGCGCACTGTCGTCCGCGCCAGCTCAATTACCGCGTCACGCACATTCCTTTTCGTGTCCCGTGACGTGAGCAGCGCCACCGCTTTCTGTTCGCCCTCGCCGGCAACCGCTACGGCGTATTCCATCCCGGCATAGTCCGTGTCGCCCGGCATTTTCATGTGCAGCCACTTCACGCCCCCGGTCTCGCCGAGTTCCGCCGCCGGCAAATGTTTAGCTTTGATTTCCTCGAAGGAAACCTCCGCACCCGTCTTGATCAGGAAGACATTCCGGTCGGCCAGCGCGCGCACGCTGACGCCACCCGTCGACGCCACCGCGCGCTTTAAGTCGAGCGTTGACGGCCCGGCGTTCGTGCGGATGAGCACGATGGCTGCGGTGCGCGGACTGGGAAATGGGCGGTGATAGCTTTGATTAAGGCCGCCACCCGCCGTCCATTGGTGGTTTGTCACATTCACTTTGAGCAGCGGCGGGTCTTGCGACGTGTCCACGCGCGCGTCCCAGACGTCGTTTTTTGAAATGCGCAGGCAAAGCGTGCCGTCACGCTCGTACAACAGGCCGTTGAGATCGCCGTTGCCGACGAGCAACCCTTCGCGATTCAGATCGGCGATCTTCGTTTGATGGACCGCCGCCTTGTCCAGCGCTTCCGGGTAAGGAATACCAGCAGTGGGCATCGGATTTTTGGCTGTTTCCTGGCTTGCCGGTTTTGCCAGTAATGTGGCGACAGCAGGTGCAAGATATTGAGCGGCCATTTCATTTCCTTTGTCGGTCAGGTGAACGCCGTCTGGAAGAATGAGTTCATCCCTGAGTTTGGGATTCTTCTCGAACTGGGCTGTAAAATGCGAATGCAAGTCACACAGCGGCAGGTTGTGCTCCTTGGCAAGCAGTCGCATGACGCTGCAGAATTTGTCGTCCAGAGCCGCATCGATCCCACCTTTGGCAGTGAACTGTCCGCGCCACTGGTGCCGTTCATTGATGAAAGGCGTGCTCGTGACCAGCAGGATCTTTGCGTGAGTATTTGCCTGAATACCCTGCACTATTTTCTCGAGACTTTGCCGAAACTCATCAGGGTTTGACCTGCCCGTGTCATTCAGCCCGAAGGAGATCGTGACCAGCACAGGATCGTGGACGAGAACCTGATCTTTTAACCGGCTGAGCCCGATCTTTGCCGTAGCGCTTCCAATTCCCGAATTGACGACACTTGCCGGAATGTGTTCTTTCGTGAGATAGGCCTGTACTAAGTCAGTCAACCTCTCTCCCGGCGTGTTCAAATTGCAAAACGTGGTCGAATCGCCAAGCATGACCACGACGTTGGTATTTTCGACGCTGTGCGCTGTGAAAGCACCGAGCACCAGCACCATGGTGAGTATGATCATATTCTTCATTGTATTCATGTTGTCCCCTTGCATTCTCTACTGAGCCCCGCCCACGCGAATCTCGACCGGCGTGTTGTCGAGTCGAAGCGCGGGATCAAAGCAGATTTCGTACTCACGGGTTCCTTGAACCAAAATCGTGCATGGGACGGTCTTGCCGCAACGCGTGACCGAAACCCCGGCTCGACCGGTATTCTTAACCCCGAGCCGCTCCAGTTCGAATGGCCTCTGAAACGTGAGAATCAATTTCTGATCGCAGTCCGGCTCTAAACTGGAATAGTCCAGCCAGCCCCAGGCAATGGAGCCAGGAAGAAACGCTTTCAGCTTTCCATGAAACGCCTCGGGCAGATTCGGACGGATCGAAAGCTTTTTGGCCGGCACATCCCACGCCAGGCCCTCAAGAGCAAGGAGCAGATGCCACGCGGCAGGAATGCTCTGATAGTGATCCCCGAAAATCGGCTTACGCTCTTTCGTGATCAGCATCGGCTGGTTCCATGGCCGCTTCAGGTATTCAAAGATCACGTCGTAGAAGCATTTGGCCACAATCAGTCCCTCCTCGGGAAGGCCCCGCCAAATCGCCAGCGCCGCGTATGCTCTCAGTCCCTCGGCGTTGGACATGATCGTCTCCGAAACCTTCGATCCAACAATATCCGAACGCTCGCCCTTGGCATCGTGATCCATTACCTGGAATGTCGTTCCGTTGAAGTTGTGTCCGAGCGTGCCCATGCGCTTGAGAAGCTTTGCCACCCGCTCTTCGTCAAGATTGCTAGGAATTTGCTTTTGGGCTGAAGGCCGTTGAAAGAGCCGGTGGCCGGACCGGCCTGCCTGTCGTAGCCTCGGCGTAGACTGGAGGGCGGGGAAAAAGGGGTTGCGGGGAAAAAGGGGACGGAAGAGGTGTTTCCTCCTTCGCCGAGGCTTCGGCGGACAGGTCGGTGCTGCGGTTAACGGTGTTTCGGTAAGAAAAATCCCCAGTCCGCGCCGGTAAACGGCTGGCTCGGGAGATTTCACGGCGGTTTTCATTCGCCGAGAGCATAGCTCTCCTAGCCGCTGTGCCAAGATTTCTTTAGCGACGGTTTTTTGGTGGTGGGTGGACTACCCGTTGATCAGGTGTAATCGAGAACCAGGATGCGGCCGTCTTGCAAATGGATTTCGGGTGCCTGCCATGTTTGGCTTACTTCTTCGCCACCTTCTTCGCCAAGGCTACGAAGGTCAGGAAGGCTTCGAAGCACACGTTGGTCGTAGCCATCTGGATCGGGATTGGATGGATTCCGGGGACGGTCGAACCAGTCGCCTGTGGCGGAGACTCAAGACTTGAAGACACAAGACAGAAGACGAAGAGGGCTCCGCGCAGATCATTGGCATCGACGCTCATAGAGACGCCGCTACAAGCGATTCATTCGCGTGCCTCGAAACTTGGCCGATGAAATCGCGGATTCTTGTCTTGGCTCTTGTGTCTTCACCGGGGCGCATGTCGCGGGCGGATTGCTTCGGTGGGGCGGGGACGAGGAGGATAGTGGATTGGATATTTAAAATTGGAGATTTGAGATTGGGGGAAGATTCCGGAGGACGGATGATGCGGTCGGGGATGAGCGGAGTTTGGCCTCGGGATTTGTTGGAATAGAGGCCGTAGTAGCGGACGGTTTGCTGGGATCAGGTGTGCAAAAGCCTCTTACGCGCAAAGGCCTTTCCTGATGCGGTCTTAAGATAGCGCTCGAAATCGGATGCCGCGCTTTCGGATTCGAATCCACCATACCACGCCAGTGTCCAAGGTCTGCCAGTTTTGGT
>NZ_JBIKBQ010000132.1:0-10133 GCF_058122085.1 Luteolibacter sp.
CGGAAAATACGTGAACGTGGGCGTCGAGACCTGCACCGCTCCGCCACGCACCAGCGCGCCGCCCTGATCGACGAGCCAGTTGTAGCGGATGGCGCCGACGGCGACGTTGTAGCCCACGCCGAAGTGTTCGCCGCCAAAGTTGACCGCCGGATTGGTGAACATGTGGCCGTTGGTCGGCGCGATCGGACCGCTGGGAATAGCGGTGTAGGATGCCCAAGTGCCATCCGTGTTCTTCTTGCTCTCCCAGCGGATGACGCACTTGGGATGCCCGGCCACCGAGTCGTCCTGGGTGATTTTCGGCGTGCCGTAGTGGTTGTAGTCGTAGGTGTAGCTGATGTCGGTGCTGCGGCAGTCTTCGAGTTCGATCTCGAAACCGTGGCACTCGCTGTTGGTGTCATTGACGGTGTCGAAGTTGTTAATGCTGCCGTAGGCGATGCTCGCGCGGGCGGAGCCGGCGAGGAGCGGGATGACGCATGCGCCGAGCTGCCATGCCAGACGGAGCCGGTGAGGAATGGTGGATGGGATTTTCATGATGAGATTATTTATTGTTAGTGTGTTGGTGCGGAAAGGATCAGTCGTTGTCCGGATGGTGCGGTTTCTTTTCAATCGTGGTTTCACCACCGCCTGCCTGGCGGACACCCACCCCGTGTTGGTAAACCAATTGTCCGCCGTAGTGGCCGGCTTGTATCACGCACCATGAAGCGCCAAGGGCGACCAGCGCGGTGAGTGCCGCGGCCCCGCGCGAAACCTGCGGGGCGCGCTTTTGCAAGATGGCCGCGACGCCTGCCGCCAGCGCGGCGATGATGGCTGCATTGCGGGAGCGCTCGGCCCATTCCTCGTGCTCTTCGAGAATCTGTTCGGCCGCGGGCCCTGCCTCCTCCGCCCGGTCCTCGTCATTGTCGCCGGTCCATGTGGCTGCCACCGCGCCGAGCGCCGCAAGGCAGAGGATGAGCGCCGTGAAGCGGGGCAGCGTCCCGGCGGGCCGGAAGAATGAAAGGACCGCCAGTAACGACCCCAATAGAATAAGGGCGATCGGGAAATGGACGATCGCGGGATGAAGCGGATCGGGCAAGCTCATGTCCTGAATGTTCTGGCAGAAAAGCAGGATATGCGAAGCGCTTTATGATAAGAAATTTCTTATCATGCGTGTGGTTGATTGGGGCGCTTTGACTGCGATACTCGGCCATCTCGACATGAAAAACGGAATAATCATCACCCTGTGCGGCGCATTCTGTGCCATCACCCTCGCCCATGCCGCCACGCTGGAAGTGGACAAGGAGCGCAGCAGAATCCAGGTCGATGCCAAGGCAACCGGGCACACGTTCGCCGGGGATCTGGGCAAATACACCATCAAGGCGGAGGGCGACGCGGCCAGCCACAAGCCAAGCGCGCTCGACCTCGCGTGGGACTTCAACGATCTGAAAACCGGCGACGAGAAGCGTGACAAGGAGATGGTCAAGTGGCTCGGCGGCGGAAAGCCGCAGGGCTCGTTCAAGTTCGTGAAATCCTGGGACGAGAAGCCGGAAGGCGGCATGGCCATGGGGACTCTCACGATCAACGGCTTCTCCAAGTCCGTTTCATTTCCCTACACCGTGAAAACCGAAGGCGAATGGGTGAGGCTCGACGGCAAGGTCTCGATGGACTATCAGGATTTCAAGCTGCCGATCATCCGCGCGATGGCCGTGATGACGGTGGACCCGAAGCTGGTGATTCGTTTCCACGTCGTGGGGAAAACCCGGTGAATTTCAAACCCAAGGATTAATTGATGACACCGGACTCATGGTGGCGCAGGCGTGCCGGATGCGCGCGCACGCTGATGGCAGGAAGTTTTAGCAACGGCATGGGCCGTCTTGACCGGGCGGAACCCCGGCTGGCCGCCGCGCTGCAGGACATCCTGGCGCGACCCGGCTCGCTGGTGCGGGCAGTGGCCGCTTACCTGATAGGAATTGAAATGGGCGTGGCCGAGGAAGCGGCGCGGGCCATCGGCTGCGGCATCGAGTATCTCCACACGGCGTCCCTCGTTTTCGACGATCTGCCGGCGATGGACGACGCCCGGATGCGTCGCGGAGCCGCCTGCGTCCATGTGATCCACGGCGAGGCCGTCGCGATCTTGGCCGCGCTCGCCCTGATCAACCGCGCCTACGCGATGATCTGGCAGGGCATCCGCCGCGCCAATCCGCAGCGGTGCGCCGCGGCGGGCGAGTGGGTGGATGGCCGCCTCGGCATTGGCGGCGTGATCGGCGGGCAGGCTTACGATCTGAGTGGCTGGCGCGGTGAACAAAGCGCGGCGGACGTCTCCGAAGTCGCGGCCCGAAAAACCGGCGACTTGCTCCGTCTTTGCCTGGTCCTGCCCGCCATCGTCGGGCGCGGGACGCCTCGGGAAATCCAGATTCTCGACCGCCTCGCCTTGTTGCGCGGCCTCGCCTATCAGGCTGCGGACGACTTGAAGGACGTGATTTCCCTGGAGGAGGATTCCGGTAAAACCGTCGGACGCGATGAAGCGCTGGGTCGTCCGAATCTCGTCGTTGCGGAAGGGCTTTCCGCCGCGCTCCGCCGCTTCCGCCGGTTGAGTGACATCGGTGACCGGGTGCAAGCCGCGCTGCCGGGGCCGCCGGAGCGGTGGATCATGTTGGAAATGCTCAAGGTGCCGATGCCGGTTTCCCAAGCGGATGCGGATTCATCCATGCTCTCGGCGGCAATCTGAATTTTAACAAGAACCGGCATGAGTCTTTGGCGCATGATCTTCACCAACCTCCGGCGGCACCGGGTGCGCACCGCCATCGGCGCGACCGGAATCGCGCTCGGGGTGGCGACGATGCTGAGCGTGGTGGGTCTGCTAGGCGGGGCGGTCAAGATGTTCGAACGCATCCTGCGGAGTGATTCGGAGATGGTGGTGTTCGAGAAAAACGTGTCGGACCTTTTCTTCAGCAACGTGCCGGTGGAGCTAGTCGCCGAGCTTGAGAGGCAGCCTTTCGTGAAGGAGGCGCAACCGGTGCTTTTCTCAATCATCGCCGCGCCGGACCGGCCGGTGGTGACTTGCTTCGGCATCCGCGCGACGGACGGTCGCTTGCGGAAAGGCGAGTGGCTGCAAGGAAGCGCCGCCGCATTCCGTGACGACGGCGAGGGCGTGGTGCTCGGCGAGCGCGCGGCGGATTTCCTGCATGGAAAAGTCGGCGGCACCATCGAACTCGGCCAGGAGGTCTATCCAGTGGCGGGCGTCGTGCGGCTGGAAAACGGCTTTGAGAACGGCGGCGTCTTCATGCCGCTGTTCGCCTGCCAGAAGGCGTTCCACAAGGAGGGCGTCTGCTCGGTGGTGACGGTCGCGTTGGCCCCCGGCCACGAGTCCGCTGAAGTGAAGGCGTGGATGGTGGGGCATCACCCGAAGCTCACCGCGCTGGAGAACGAGGAGTTCAGCCGGAGTTATTCGCAGTTCAAGATCATGAAGACGACCGCCTGGGTCGTGGGCGGCTGCGCGTTCCTGCTCGGCGGGCTGAGCGTGACGAACACGATGATTCTATCGGTTTTCAGCCGGATTAAGGAAATCGCCATCGCGCGGGTCTGCGGATTTTCCCGCCGCCAGGTTGCGATGATGATCTTCGGCGAGTCTCTGCTGGTCTCGGCCATCGGCACGGTCGCGGGCTGGGGCTTGAGCGCGGGCGGGCTGCGGCTGCTCAAGGCGGTGCCGGATTTGCAGGGCTACATCGAGCCGAACATCGGCTGGCAGGAAGTCGCGGGAGCGATGGCGCTCGCCGCTCTCACCGCGCTGGCCGGGGCGATGTATCCGGCGTGGTATGCCGCGCGCTTGAAGCCGGCGCAGGCGCTCAGATTTGAATAACAAAAGGAGAAACCATGAACACTCAGGTATTGGTGGAAGACGTTTGGAAGAGCTTTGATCGCGGCCGCATCGAGGTGCTCAAGGGCGTGGCGTTGAAGGTGCCGAAGGGCGAGATCGTCGCGCTGTGCGGGACTTCCGGCTGCGGCAAGTCCACGCTGCTCAACGTGATTTCCGGGCTGGAGGAGGTGGACCGGGGAAACGTGCGGGTTTCCGGATACGACGTGGTCAAGGAATCCACCCGCGTCGATTTGCTGCGGCATCACATCGGCTACGTGTTCCAGTTCCACCACCTGATGCCTGATCTAACTCTCGCGGAGAACTGCATGGTGCCGGTGATCGCGGCGGGCGGAAACCGCGCGGACAGCCTGGCCCGCTTGCACGAGCTGGCGGTGGCGACCGGCGTCGAGCGGCGGCTCGGCCAGCGGGTGCGCGAGTTGTCCGGCGGGGAACGCCAGCGCGGCGCGCTGGTCCGCTCGCTGATGAACGATCCCGAGCTGCTGCTCTGCGATGAGCCGACCGGCGCGCTCGACGAGAAGAACCGCGAGCGGGTGTTCGATCTGTTGATCGAACTGGTGCGCGCGCGCGGGCGGACGCTGGTTTTCGCCACCCATGATCCGGAACTCGCCAGCCGCTGCGACCGCACGGTGAAGATGCGCGACGGCAGGATCGAAGGATTTTCCAACTGATGCCAGCAAGCCCGTCCGCACCGGAAGACGAGGGTGTCGCCACCGCGGTGGGGCACGCCCTGGGCTGGCTGGTGCTGGGAACCGCGGTGGGACTCTATTTGTCACTGCTTCTGCTCAAACCGGAGTGGCAGTTGGCGGGCTGGACCTACGGCCGCTGGGTGCCGGTGCATTTGAACGTGCAGCTTTACGGCTGGACGTCGCTGCCGCTCGTTGCTTGGCTGCTGTCCATGTATGAGGTGAGCCGCAGCAAGGCCGCGCGTTGGGCCGCGCCAGCTGTCTGGGCGTGGACCGCGGCGCTGGCGATGGGCGCGCTGCACTGGCTGAACGGCGAGACTGGCGGCAAGATTTTTCTCGATTGGAAGGACGGCGCGTTGTGGGCGTTCGTCGTCGCGCTGGTGCTGCTTTGGAGCGTGCTGGCGGTGGCGTGGAAACAGCGCGCGGGCGGTTGGAGCAAGCTGCGGTGGCGGGTTTCGCTTGGCGGAATCATCGGGTTGGCGATGGTTCCGACGGCCATCATTTTGACAGCTTCTCCGAAAACCTATCCGCCGGTGGATCACACCACGGGCGGGCCGACGGGATCGAGTTTGCTCGGGTCTTCGTTGATCGTCGTCGGGCTGATGCTGTTGCTGCCGCGCGCCGTGGCGGGCATTGGAAAAGGCAAGGCGGGATGGGGGACCTGGGCGTATTTTGGATTCTGCTGGGTGTTCTTTGGCGTCGCGGAAGCGGTCGGCGGCACGCATTTCGACTGGTGGCAGAATCTCTCGCTGCTGCTGATGCCGCCGTGGGCCTGGCTGCTGGCGCGCGACTGGAGCGGCTTTGAATGGCCTGCCGGCTCGCGTGCATGGCGGACGGCGATTTTCGGCTGGTGGGCGCTGCTCGTGCTGACCGGTTATCTGATGTATTTCCCGTGGATCTTGGATCGGATCAAGTTCACGCAGGGGCTCGTCGCTCATTCCCATCTCGCGATGGCAGGCTTCACCACCTCGTTCTGCGCGCTGCTGACAGTGATTCTAACCGACAAGCGGCTGGGCGGCTCGATCACGGTGGGCGTCTGGCATCTGGCGGTGGTGGCGATGATTGTGACTTTGGCAGCGATGGGCTGGCGTGAAGGCGCCGGGCCGTCATGGATGTTGATAAACCCCGCCTGGCGCGAGTTGGGGCTGGTGGTGCGCGGCGCATGCGGCGTGGCGATGCTGTCGGTTTCCTGCGTCTGGCTAACCCAATGGAAAACAAGATGAACAAGGTGAAATTTCTCAGGTCGTGGAGTGCCGCGGTGGGATCGATGGATGCGATGACCGGGCTGTTGCTGATATTGGTTCCGGCGCTGGTTCTGCGAATGTTGAAAATCGAGCCGCCATCGCCGGACGCGCTGGTGTTCCTGAGTTGGATCGGTGTCTTCGTCATGGCGGTGGGCTTGAGTTACGCAATGGCGTTAGGCGGGCGCACCCGTGGCGAGACGGTCTGGACTTTCACGGCGCTGGTGAGGATTCTGGTCGCATTGTTTCTGGTAATCCGGATTCTTGACGGGACGATGGATAAAACCTGGGCGTTGGTGGGCGCTTCCGACGGAATCGTGGGTGTCCTGCAAATCGTGATCCTGCGTGCGGGCTGGTGGAAAAAAGTTCCCAAATGAAAGTGGTCGAGCTTCGCGCGGCCGTCGTGGTGGCGGCGGTGTATGGCTATTTTTTGATTTTCGCGCAGTTCTCGTTCGTCGAGTTGCTGCGGGCGGGCGGGGCAAGCCTGATGGAGGAAAAGGCGGCGCTCGGCGCGATGGCGGTGGCCGGGATGGCGAGCGGGTTTTTAGCCGCATGGCGCGGCGCAAGTCCGTCGATACTTCGAATCGCTTTGGGAGTGGCGGCGCTGGGCGCGGCGCTCGCGCCGTTTTGCAAGGCGATGCCGGGCGCGCTTGGCGTGGCGGTGGCGGCCGGATGCGCGCTGGGCGTGGCTACGGTGTGCCTCGCGGCGATGCTGCCCGCCTGGTGCGGCGTGGCTTGGGTCGGAGTCGGCACGGGTCTGGGTTACGCGTGCTGCAATCTGCCCGCGGTTTTCACGCAGTCTCCAACAGGCCAGGCGTGGGTGGGCGCGGGCTTTGCGATCGTTGGATTGTTAGCAGTGCCGTCCGTTACGGAGCGGCGGGCGGATGAGGTGGGGAGGATTTTCCCGATGTGGGGCGCGCTGGTATTGTTCACCGCGCTTGTCTGGCTGGACTCGGCGGCGTTCTTCATCATCCAGCATTCCGGGGATTTGAAATCCGCCACCTGGGGTGAAGGTCTGCTGTGGCGGAATGCGGCGGTCCATCTATCCGTCGCCGTGGCGGCGGGAATCTGGCTGGCGCGTGGCGGCGCGCGGGTGCTGCCGGCGTTCGCCTGGGCGATCCTGGCGGCGGCGGCGCTGGCGGTGAACGCGGAATCCACGCGCGATTTCGCGGGCTGGCTCTATCCGGCGGGTGTCTCGCTCTATTCGGCGGCGCTGGTGGCGTGGCCCGGTTGGTTTTCCGGGGCGGCTGATTCGCGGCAGGCCGGTTGGCGGGCGGCGTGGTTATTCGCGGTCGCCGGCTGGTTCGGCTCGGCGAATGGCATCGGCATGGCGCAGACGTTGCAGCGGGTTCCGCCCGAGTTTGTCGCCGCCGCGGGTGGCGTGGTGATCGCGGTGATGGTCCTGTCCGACTTGAAGCGCTGGCGGTCGGCCGTCGCCGTGGGCGCGGTGGTTCTGGTGGCGACCGCATTTCCGAAGAACGCGAATCAAGCAGCCGGTGACGCGGTGGCGCGCGGGCGGCAGGTTTATCTGTCGGAGGGCTGCATCCATTGCCATTCCCAATACGTCCGCCCCGGTTCTCCGGACGAGCAAATCTGGGGACCCGCGCGCAGGGTGGAGGAGGTGTTGAAAGGCGAGCCCGTCCTAATCGGCAACCGCCGCCAGGGACCGGATCTATCCAACGCCGGCGCGCGTCGCTCGTCGGCCTGGCTGAAGCTTCATTTCATGCATCCGCAGGCGCTTGCTCCAGGCACGCCGATGCCGTCGTATGCGCATCTTTTTGAGAGCGGCAAAGGCGACGATCTCGTCCGTTACCTGAAGGAATCTTCCGAGAGCAACATCGGGAAATTGCTGGAACGGGCGTCGAAGTGGAAGCCCGCAGTTACCGCTGCGGATGCTGACGGGAAAGCGCTTTTCGCCCGGCACTGCGCCGCCTGCCACGGGGCGAACGGACTTGGGAATGGTTCGCTTTCATTGGATCTCGTGAGGAAGCCCGTGAACCTCAAGGACGGTCCATTCGTCTGGACGCCTGTGGGTGAAGGCCTGGATTTGAAAATCGCGCGTGCGATCAAGTTCGGCCTGCCGGGCACCGACATGCCGGGCCACGAGGTGCTCGAAGACCGGCAGGTGCTGGCGCTGAAGGATTTCGTCCTGAGACTACGCGGGAACCAGTGAGGCGCTGGCGACGATTTCCTCCATCGCTTCCATGTTTGCCTCGAGCGCGCGGACGAAGGCGAACTGGTTGCGGCAGCGGTCGAGGTTGTGGCCGGGGCGCTTGATCTTGAAATAGGTGTCGCCGTCGAGGTGGTCGGTTAGGAATCGGATGCCGCATTCCAATGTGATCAGCTTCCCGGAAAACGCGAGGTTGGCGAGTTCCCCCTCGTTCAGGAACGTCGCGGTCGATAGATAACCGCGCACTAGCGCGTCGAAGCGGTCGAGGTTGACTCCGATGTGTGAGACATCGGGGTCGTCTTCCCGCGTCGTGGGGGCCGCGGTGCGGACCATGTCGCCAAAGTCATAGAGCGCGGAGCCGGGCATGGTGGTGTCGAGGTCGATCACGCAGATGCCTTCCGCCGTGGTTTCGTCGAGCAGGACGTTGTTGAGCTTGGTGTCGTTGTGGGTGACGCGCTCGGGGATGGCACCGGAGGCGATGAGGTCGGTGATACGCGGACAATCCGCGGCGCGGGCGCGGGCGAAATCGATCTCGGCCTGGACGTCGGCCGCGCGTCCGGCGAGGTTGTTTTTGACCGCGGCTTCGAGGGCTTGCAGGCGCTTCGGGGTGTGATGGAAATCCGGAATGGTTTCGTGAAGCCGCACTCCTGACAGGTTGGCGGTTAGATTCTGGAAGGCTCCGAATGCCCTGGCGGCCTGGTAGGCCTGCTCGTTGCATTCGATTTCATCATAGCCGCGGGCGCCTTCGATGAACGGATAGGTCCGCCAGAGGCTGCCCTCGGCATCGATGGCGTAGGGCTTGCCGTCGTGCGCGGGGATGCAGGTGAGCGTGCGGCGGTGGGCCTCTGGATTTCCCTCGGCGAGCAGGGTGTCGAGCGCGTGGCGGGTGACGCGGGCGACATTTTCCATTACTTGGACGGGGTTTTTGAACACGTGGTGGTTGATCCGCTGGTGG
Organism: Luteolibacter sp.; assembly: GCF_058122085.1. Lineage (NCBI taxonomy): Bacteria > Pseudomonadati > Verrucomicrobiota > Verrucomicrobiia > Verrucomicrobiales > Verrucomicrobiaceae > Luteolibacter > Luteolibacter sp. Next base: position 8,903 of record NZ_JBIKBQ010000132.1, read on the forward strand.
ATGTAGCGGACGCGGCAACCGGCCTGGTCATAGACGGCGCAGTAGGTGTCATTGATGTGCCCGGAGCCGTAAACCTGCGCTTCGACAAAGTCGGCGCGCATTTGGAACAGCAGGGAGATCGCGCGGAGATCGTGTGTCATGAGAGGGCCGCTGGATATTCTCCGGTCTCGATCAGCTTGCCGATCGAGGCGACGACGTGTTGCTTGTCATCCGGATAGGTGACGCCGAACCAGCGGCTGGTCGTGTCGAGCACCGCGCAGTCCGCCTTGCCGGCTCGGATCAGCGCGTCGACGACGGTGGGAATGTAATACTCGGATTTCTCCGCCTGGCCGAACTCGGTGAGGAAACGGGTGAAATCCTGTTCGAGGTGATCGTAGAAACACGGAGTGAAAGCCCAGAAGTTCATGGAAACCGGCGACTCTTCGGAGACCGGTTTGCGGCTGCCGTCGAGGGCGTTGCCGCGGACCACGCCGTCGGCGTCGCGTTGGATTTTCACGTATTCCTCGACGCTGGTGAGGAGCTTGTCGGCGGTGAGGGCGCAGATGCCGCGGTTCACGTCGCCGTGGTCGGAGAGGGTGTTGATGAGCGGGTAGCCGATCATGGCGTAATGCGCTTTTTCCTGCTCGCCGTGTGGGGCGGTCAGGAAGGCGGCGGCGCGCTCGTAGGCGTCGCTGCCGTAGAAATCGTCGGCGTTGATGACGGCGAAAGGCTCCTTCACCAGATCGCGGGCGGCGCGGACGGCGTGGGCGGTGCCCCAGGGTTTAGCGCGGCCCTCAGGCACGCTGAATCCTTCCGGCAGGTCGTCGATTTTCTGGAACGCGTAATTGACCTGAATGCGGTCGGCGAAACGGGCACCCACGCCCTGGCGGAAGGCCTCGGCGAAATCCTCGCGGATGATGAAGACCACGCGCCCGAAGCCGGCGCGGATCGCATCATAGACCGAGTAGTCGAGCACGGTTTCCCCATTCGGGCCCATCGGGTCCATTTGTTTGAGGCCGCCGTATCGGCTGCCCATTCCGGCTGCGAGAACAAGGAGTGTCGGTTTCATGGTTTTGCAAAAAGGGCGGCGGCTTGAAATGTCCGCGGTGCGGCCCTTCCAATGCCAATTGGACGCGGTGCTTGCAACCCCCGATATTGGAGGCGGGAAGTTGGGCACGGCGGATTTTTGCACGGGTCATCGGCGGGGTGATGGTGGCGAAGGCGTGGCGGTTGTTGAAGCGGCGCATGTCGT
>NZ_JBIKBQ010000133.1:0-10021 GCF_058122085.1 Luteolibacter sp.
CGTGTTGTCGTCGAGTATGGCTTTCATGCGAGCCAAACAGAGACGAAATGGGATGCCTTGTCTAGGATTTTCTTAGAATCGGGATGCGCTGGGGGGATTTCATTCAAAAAGAAAATGCCGTGAAGCGGGAAGCGGATTCTCAGGTTTATCCTTGCGCGGAGGGTGTTCGCGGGAAGAATCCGCCTCCCGCGCCGCGGTTCCACCCCATGAGCGAATCCACCAGCATTCCTGAAAACGCCAGCTTCGAGCAGATCGGCGAAGTCCTGCGCAACCACCGGTCGTTCGTCCTGATCAGCCACGTGCGGCCGGACGGCGACGCGATCGGCTCGCAGCTCGCGCTTGGCTACGCGCTCATCGCCGCGGGAAAAAGCGTGCGCCTCATCAACGAGGACGGGCTGCCGGACAATCTCGCGTTCATGGCCGGCTCGGAAAAAATCGAGCTGCCGCCGGCCGAGCCGCTGGACGTGGAGGTCGCCATCGCGCTGGACACCGCGACCAAGCCGCGGCTTGGCGACAACGCGCTGCACGCCGCTTCCAAGGCGAAAATCTGGCTCAACATCGACCACCACGTTTCCAACCCGAAATACGGCGACCTGAACCTGATCGACTCGAAAAGCCCGGCCACCGGACAGATTCTCTATCAGCTCATCATCGCGCTCGGCCTGCCGATGCCGGCGGAATCGCGCGACGCGATTTACGTCGCCGTCTCGACCGACACCGGGTCGTTCCAGTATCCGTCCACCACGGCGGAGACCTACGAACTGGGTGCCGACCTGATCCGCCGCGGGCTGGACGTGGGGACGATCAACTCGCTCATTTACGACAACTATCCGTTCCGCCGCCTCGAGCTGATGCGCGCGCTGCTCAACACGCTGGAGCTTTCCGAGAACGGACTCGTCGCGAACTGGACGATGCGCGACCAGCTCCGCATCGATCTCGGCTTGCTGCCGGAGGACAGCGAGGGGCTCATCGACCTCATCCGCGCGATCCGCGGAGTACAGCTCGCGGTGTTTTTCGAAGAGCTGCCGGACGGGAAAATCCGGATTTCCATGCGCTCGAAAGACCGCCGCTACAACGTGTGCGAGATCGCTACGGAGTTCGGCGGCGGCGGCCACGCGCTGGCCGCCGGCATACGCATGGCGGGGCCGCTCGAAGACGCGAAATCGCGGGTGCTCGGCGCGATCCACCGCCACATCGAAGCCGCCGGACTCTGACTTTCAACCTACTTTATGAGAAACAATCCCATGGATTCAGACGGCCCGAGCGGCGTGCTATTGATCGACAAAGCGGAAGACATGACATCGCACGATGTCGTCGCTATCGCCCGCCGCGCCCTGAACACCAAGAAGATCGGCCATTGCGGCACGCTCGACCCGATGGCCACCGGACTGCTGATGTTAGTCATCGGCCGGGCCACCAAGATCCAGGATTTGCTGATGAGCGAGGACAAGCAATACGTGGGCACGCTCACGCTCGGCTCGACCACCAGCACCCAAGACCGCCAGGGCGACACGCTGGAAACAAAGCCTGTTGGAGATTATTCCAAGGAGCAAATCCAAGCCGTCTTTGACGGTTTCATGGGCGACTTCGAACAAATCCCGCCGATGGTTTCCGCGATCAAGAAGGACGGCGTGCCGCTTTACAAACTGGCTAGAAAAGGCATCGAGATCGTCCGTGAGCCGCGCAAGGTGCATATCACGTCCAACGAGGTGACGCGCATCGAGCTGCCGGAAGTGGACTTCACCGTGAATTGCTCCAAGGGCTTTTACGTGCGGACTTACGCGCACGACATCGGCGCGCTGCTCGGTTGCGGCGCGCATCTCAGCGCGCTGCGCCGCACTCGGTCCGGGAAGTTCACGCTGGATCGCGCGGTGACCGTCGCGGATTTGAAAACCGCGCCGCGCGAGGACCTGCTCAAGGCGCTCATTTCCCTGGCGGAAATCTCGCTGATGCGCGGGGCTTGAGGAGTGTCGATCTTCGGTCAACCCTCCTTATGAAATTTTCGAGGCGCGGTCGCTCTGCCAAAGGGAGAAATGATTTTCAGCTAATCCCGCTTTCACTGGATTCCTTCGGATATAGCGGACCGCATTGATGAAATGATCAACATCACGAATGAGCAGGCATGACCCGCAACCTTGATCCAGCCAGGATTCGATTTTCCAAGTGAAGCGGCGGTGATATTCGACCCCCCTCAGCCTTCCTCTGCGCTTCATGCAAGGGCGAGGGGAACCAGTTTCTCCCCACTGCCCAAGCTGGCGCGGGCATCCTCGCGGCGGTCCTCCAGCAGCAGCAGGATGGACGCGCGAAGCGATTCCAGCGCCTCTTCCTCGGTGAGTCCCTGGCCGTTGCCCTCGGGAAACTCGGGGGAGAATGCAACGAACCATTCCCCATCGCGCAATACGCGGGCAGTGAACGTGGCGGGTGTTTTCATGCGCTCAATGTGAATCCCGCGGCAGCTTGCTGCAAGGTTGGATTGCCACTGCTAACGGGGCGAGGATGGCGAGCCATTTGAAGGCGGCGAGCAGTTGGGCGGGGTACCGGGTCATCGGGGCGGTGGGAATCTGGCAAAATGATTGGGAAATGGCAAATGTTCATGTTTGAGATGCAGATCATCTGCTCGATCAAGGGGCAGGCACCGGGGCGGTGGGTTCCGTCTTCCTCCCGAAGCGCTCGACGCGGGCGGTGCTTTCGAGGCCTTCGAAGTTGTCGCTGTGCTTGCCGGAGTTGGAGTCGTCGAGGGCGCGTGTCGCAAGTCGCTCGTATTGAGCTGGCTAGGATATGGGGGCGGCCGGAATTGGACGAACCTTGGCACGATCTTGTACGGACTTTGACACGAGCTCATATGGACTTTGGCACGATCTCTTACGAACCTTGGCGCATCCTGCATCAACCTCGGGGCGTGCGGTACAAGCCTCGGCATGGGTAGGATGGGAATGTGTCCCGGCTGTCTCAGCCGGATTTTGCCGGGGCTACGCTTCCGACTGAGACAGCCGGAACACTTTATTGGGATCCTCACCCTTCCTCGGACTCCTCCTCCGCCGCTGGCACCAGCTTGCGGAAGTGGACCTGGCCGACGCGGCGGCCGTCGGTGCTGGTGACGCGGGCTTCGTAGCCGAGGACTTCGACGGTTTCTCCGACTTCGGGGAAGCGTTCGAGCTGTTGGGTTAGATAGCCGCCGACGGTGGTGACTTCGCCGCTTTCGAGGAAGAGTTCGGGGACGTGGCCGGCGAGGTCGTTGAGGGTCATGGCACCTTCGATGACGAATTCGTCGTCGTTGATGCGGGTGAAGGACGAGCGCTCGTTGTCGAACTCGTCCTGGATGTCGCCGACGAGTTCTTCCATCACGTTGTCGAGGAAGACGATGCCGACGGGCGTGCCGAATTCATCGACTGCCATCGCGAGGTGGGCGTGCTCGTGGAGGAAAAACCGCAGCAGGGTGTCGAGCGGCATGGTGTCCGGCACGATTTTCAGCTCGCGCTTGATCCGCATCAGGTCGGGGTCGGGCTCCTTGATGAGCTTGAAGAGATCCTTGATGTGGATGAGGCCGATGGCGTGGTCGAGGTGGCCTTTGACGAGCGGGAAGCGGGTGTGCTTGCTGCGCATCGCGATTTCGAGGGTCTTCTCGAAGGGCTGGTCGGCGTCGAGGATGACGACCTTGTTGCGCGGCGTCATCACGTCGCGGACCCAGAGTTCGTTGAGGCCGAGGGCGTTGATGAGGATTTCGCGCTCGGTCTCGGTGACTTCCTGGGATTTTCCGCTCTGGGTGACGAGCAGGGCGAGTTCCTCGGCCGAGTGGATGTGCTCGCTCTCGCTGATCGGGTCGATCCGGAAAATGTTTTTGAGCAGCCAGTTCGCGGTGCCGTTGAAGAAGACGATCACCCAGTGAAAGCCCTTGAAGAAAAGGTGAAGCGGACCGACCAGCGCCATCGTCACGGGGACGGATTTGCGGATGGCGATGGATTTGGGAACCAGTTCGCCGACGACGACGTGGAGGAAGGTGAACGACGCGTAGGCCACGATCAGCGAGATCCAGTAGATCCACGTTTGGGGCATGCCGGTGGATGCCAGCAGCGGATAGACCAGCGCTTTCACGAACGGTTCGCCGAGGAAACCGAGGGCGAGCGAGGAAATGGTGATGCCGAGCTGGTTGGCGGACAGATAGCCGTCGAGATGGTTGACGACGTGCAGCGCGAGCTTGGGATTCGCGCCGTTTTCCTTGGAGAGCGCCTCGAGCTGGCTCGGGCGGACCTTCACGATGGCGAATTCCGAGGCGACGAAAAAGCCGTTGAGCAAGAGGAAGAAGGCGATGCCTGCGATATAAAGCAGCGACTGACCGAGTGAGGGGAAGTCGTGTTCTCCCACGACGGCGAGGAGATTGGGGGCGTATTCGGCGATCACGGCGTCAGAGTTTTTCGTAAACGCCTTGGTCGCGTCGCTCGAGGATGGTGAAGCCTGCTTTTTTCGCGTCGCTCACGGAGAGCGGCTTGGTGATCGTCGGGGTGTTGATCCGCGAGATGACCTTTTTGACCGGGTTTTTGCAAAGCGGGCAAACCACCAATGGCGCCCTGTCAATGGGGCGTCTGAGCTCGAATCCTCGGGCGCAGACGCGGCAACAATGCTCCGGGTCCTCCGGAGCTTCTGAAACGTATTCGTAAATTGGCATAAAAAGAACGTGGGAACGGGTAATGTCCGTCCCACGTTGAGATAGCGTAAAGCGTGCTGGTTTACCAGCTCGACTTGGTCACGCCCGGGAGCATCCCGGCGGAAGCAAGCTCGCGGAAGGTAATCCGGGAGAGGCGGAAGCGGCGCAGGAACGCGCGGCGACGGCCGGTGATCTCGCAGCGGTTGACCAGACGAGTCGGGCTCGCGTCACGTGGGAGCATGGAAAGGCCGACATAGTCTTTCGCTGCTTTGAGCTTGAGACGGAGTGCGGCGTATTTCTCGACAGTTTCTTTTTTGCGCGCGTTGCGGGCGATCCAACTTTTCTTAGCCATAATTCGGGAGGCAGGTGTTAAGGGATGGGCGGGGGGTTGCAAGCCCAAAGTCGCAATTTCTCGGTTTTCGATGAATTTTGACAAATCCCCGGCCGGCGAGAGCGTAATCCGAGAGGAGTATTTCAATCCGATGAACTCCGAAATCAAAGCACCTAAAACACCCTCCTCAAATGAACCGTCGTGAAATTCTCCGCACCGGCTCGCTCGGCACCCTCGGGCTGCTCGCGTCCCAAACCTTCCAATCCGCCCGTGCGCAAGCCCGTGTCGCCGGCTCCAACGAGCGCATCCGCATCGGTATCGTCGGGTTTTCCGACCGCCTGAACAGCACGCTGCTGCCCGCTTACAAGGCGGTGGCGGATCAGTTCAATTGCGAAATCGTCGGCGTTTCCGACATTTGGAGCCGTCGCCGTGAGGAGTCGAAGGCGTATTTCACGAAACACTTCGGCAAGGAAGTCGCCACCTATCGCAACAACGAGGAGCTTTACGAAAAGGCCAAACCGGACGCGGTCATCATTTCCACCGCGGATTTCCAACACGCCACCCACGCCATCGAGGCGATCGCGGCCGGGTGTGATGTCTATTGCGAAAAGCCTTTTGCGGAGACCATGGCAGATGCCCGCGCCGCGCTCAAGGCGGTGAAATCTTCCGACCGGATTCTCCAGGTCGGCTCGCAGCGCCGCTCGGGCCAGACTTACATGGCGGCCAACGAATACCTGAAGAGCGGGAAATTCGGCCCCATCGTCGCTGCGGAAATGACATGGAACGTGAACCAGCCCGGACGTTGGCGTCGGCCGGATCTCGTGGCGGCGATCCGCGAGCAGGACACCGACTGGAAGCGCTTCCTGTGCAACCGCCCGGACGACAAATGGGATCCGCGCAAGTATTTGGAATATCGTTTGTTCTGGCCATACTCGTCGGGCATTGCCGGCCAATGGATGTGCCACCAGATCGACACGATCCACTGGTTCACCGGACTTCCTCACCCTCGATCGGTGGCGGCGAGCGGCGGCATCTATCAGTGGAAGGACGGCCGGACGAATTTCGACACGCTCACCGCGGTTTTCGATTACGGCCCGCTCGATGATCCCACGTCCGGCTTCCAAGTCACCTACGGCTCGCGTTTCAGCAACTCCGCCGGCGGAACCAAGGAGGTTTACTATTCCAACGGCGGCGAACTCAACCTCGCCACCGGCAAGGTCACTGCCAACGGCGGCTTGGGGAAAAGGGAAGCTCAGGGGATGAAAATGGAGCCCAACCTGCTCGCCGACTACGTGCTCGAAGGCAACGGCGGGGCGATCACCGCCGCCAATACCGGCACCGACAAACTCACCACCGCGCACATGCACAACTGGCTCGACTGTCTGCGCTCGCGCAAGCAACCGCACGCCCCGGTCGAGGCCGGCTACCAACACTCGATCGCGACCATCATGGCCAATGCCGCGGCCCGCACCGGCGAGCGCGTCACCTTCGACGAGAAGGCGCAGGAAGTCATGGCTGGCGGCAAGGTGTTCCACCTCTGAAACAGTCCGGATCATGATTTCGATTTCCCGCAGGAATTTCCTCAACACCGTGGGCGTGGGCGACTTGCTCATGCCCGACAAACCGGAGGCGGAATTCGAGAAAAACCTGGCAAAACTCGCCACCTCCCCGTTGCCGGTCCTCGCCTGCAACGGTTTCATCCGTCCCGCCAATCTCCACTGCGTCGGTGCGGATGCGAACCACGATCTCATCCTCGAATGGTCGGAAACCACCTTCCGCCGGATGAAAAAAGCCGGCGGCAAAATCATCGTTTTCGGCAGCAGCGGCGCGCGAAAAATTCCTAATGGTTGGTCCAGGGAAAAGGCGGACGAGCAATTCGTCGCATTGCTCAAACGCATGGGTCCGCTCGCCGAAGCCCACGGCATCACCGTGTCACCGTCGAGCAACTCCGGGCCGAGGAATGCAATTACATCAACCGCATCGGCGAGGGCGCCGCGCTCATCCGCGCCGCCGGCCATCCCAATATCCGACTGCTCGCCGATCTCTATCACATGGCTAGCATGGGCGACACGCCCACCGACCTGAAAGCCGCGATGGACGTGGTCACGCATGTCGAGATCGCCGAGAAAAACGGCCGCACGGTTCCCGGCGTCAATGGCGATGATTTCCGGCCGTTTTTCCGCGTCCTGCGGGAAAGCGGCTATCAGGGCGCGCTCAGCATCGAGGGCAAATGGACCGACGCGCAGATCGGCCCGGCCTTCGCCGAGATCGCCAAACAGGCGGACGGGCTCTGAGCCAAGCCATCCCCGCCTGAGGTGGGGCAAATCAAAGTGTGTCCCGGCTGTCTCAGCCGGATGCCCCCGGCCGGAATCCGCTGCTGAAAGAAGATTGCGGGGAATCCCCCACCCGCTATCACCGGGCATGTCCCACACGCCTCCCGTCGCATTGACCATCGCCGGCTCGGATTGCTCCGCCGGGGCCGGAATCCAGGCGGATTTGAAAACCTTCCAGCACTTCGGCGTCCACGGACTCACCGCCGTCACCTGCGTGGTCTCGGAAACGGCGAACATCGTGCGCGCCGTGCACCCGGTGCCGGTGGGCATTGTGCGCGACCAGATCTCCTTGCTGCTAGAAAGCTTCCCGGTGGCCGCCATCAAGACCGGCATGCTCTTCTCCGCGGCCCACGTGACCGCCGTCGCGGAAGTTTTGCAACGGCACCCGCTCGTGCAGCTTGTCGTCGATCCCGTCATGATCGCCTCCACCGGAGCGCCCTTGCTGGAAGCGGACGCCATCGCGGCCTATCAGGAACTGCTGCTGCCGCTGGCCCGCCTCATCACCCCGAACCTGCCCGAAGCCGAGGCCTTGCTCGGCGAGCGGATCGCCGGTGAATCCGCGCTGGAACCGGCCGCCCGCCGGCTGGCGGAGATTTTCGGCGGCGCCGTCCTGCTCAAAGGCGGCCACCTCGACGGCCCGGAGTGCGTGGACCTGCTCGTCGATCAAGGCGAAGTCCGCCGCTTCGCCGCCGCGCGGATTCCCGTCGCCGGCTCGCACGGGACGGGCTGCACGCTTTCCGCCGCCATCACCGCCGCCCTCGCCCACGGCGAACCGCTTCCCCGCGCCGTAGAAACCGCCAAAAACTTCCTAGGCGAAACCCTGCGGCGGTCTTATCATTTCCAATCTCCCGGCGGCGGAATCCTCCACGCCCTCAATCAAGGCAGCACCTTCCGGAAAAACGAGGCGTGACATCATTTCCGGAATCCGTAACTTCTCCGAACCTTCTTTCTGCATTCGTTCCCCATGGAAAATCCTCTCCACTCCCTTGGTTACAAGGTTCTCAACGCCTCGCTTGAAGCGGATTCCGCCGGTCAGGCGGAATCCGCCAAACTCTCCCGCCGGGAATTCATGCTGCTGGCAGCCTCGCTCACCAGTTGTTCCGCCGCCGCTCCCTTGAAACCCCAAGGCGCCGGCCCGGTCAAAACGACCGCCAATTCCGGCTACCGCACGCCATCCCTGCACGGCCCGGTCCCGCGCAATCCGGACATGGCGCTGGGCTCGGATTTCTCCAAGGGCGCGGGCATCACGTTCACCCGCGTCATGGTTTCGGGCAACTACGTCGCCATCACTTTCGACGACGGCCCGCACCCGCAGAACACCCCGCGCCTGCTAGACATGCTCCGCGCGCGCAACATCAAGGCCACCTTCTACGTCATCGGCCGCAGCGTGGATCTCTATCCGCAAATCGTCCGCCGCACCGTCGCCGAGGGCCATGAAATCGGCAACCACACCCACTCCCACCGCCTGTTGAGCAAACTCAGCGACTCCGAAGTCCGCTCCGAGCTCAGCCGCTGCCAGGACGCCATCGGCCGCGCCGCCGGGGTCCGGCCGCGCACCATGCGTCCTCCCTACGGCGGCCTGCTCCAGCGCCAACGGGAACTGGTCCACGCCGAGTTCGGTTATCCCACCATCCTCTGGTCCGTCGATCCGCTCGACTGGAAGCGCCCCGGACCCGGCGTCGTCACCTCCCGGATTCTCAGCGGCACCACGGCCGGCGGCATCGTCCTCGCCCACGATCTCCATTCCCAAACCGTCGATGCCATGCCCGCCACCCTCGACGGCCTGCTCCGCCGCGGTTTCAAATTCGTCAACGTTTCACAATTGCTGGCGATGAAGACCGACGTCGCGACCGCCCAAGCGTCCGTGACTCCTTCCACCTACTGAGCCACACGATGTTCGGCGAGCGCTACTTCGCCACGCGCGAACGGCTTTCACAGGTGATGCGCGGCATCGCCGGGCTCGCGCTCGAAACCGCCACCGACCTCGGGGGCTGCCTGCCGCTTGAGGAAATCGAAAACGGCCTCGGCCCGCCCTTCCTCTTCGTCGTCTCCGGCGAGGTCAACGCCGGCAAGTCCACCCTCCTCAACGGCCTCTTCGGCCACGACCTCTGCCCGGTCAACGTCCTGCCGGAGACCGACCGCGTCATCTGCTATCAGCATGGAAATCCGCCACGCGACATCGGCATCTCACCGCTCCACGAGGAGCGCCACCGGCCGCTCGAATTCCTCCGCGACTTCACCCTGATAGACACCCCCGGCACCAACTCGTCCGTCCGCGACCACCGGCAAGTCACCGCCCGCTTCCTGCCCGCCGCGGATCTGATCTTCTGCGTGTTTCCGGTCACCAACCCGTGGGGGGCGGCCACTTGGGATTTCATTTCAGAGCTCGCTCCGGAGACTCTCAAACAGGTGGTTTTCATCATCCAACAGACCGACCTGCGGGAACCCGCCGATATCAGCGTGATCCTCGGCCACATGGCGGACCTGTCGATGAAGCGCATCGGCCGCGTGCCGCCGATTTTCGCCGTCTCCGGCAAGCTCGCGTGCGAGGCCAAGCGCGCCACGCCCGTCGCCGCCGGACTCCTCAAAGCCAGCGGCTATCCCGCGCTGGAAAGCTTTATTACGGAAAACGTCTGCGAATCCCCCCGCCGCCAAAACGCCATCGAAACCTGGCGCGGCCAAGCCGCCGCCGCCCTCCGCGCGGTGGAAGACCAC
>NZ_JBIKBQ010000134.1:0-9955 GCF_058122085.1 Luteolibacter sp.
TGAAGAGCTTGCGCCGGGCGAGACAGTCGACCAGCAGGTGCGCGCCGGAACTGCTGTTGCCACCGATGCTCCCCTGATCCCGCAAACTGTCAGGAGTGAAATCGCCTTCCCAGTTCCGAGCGAGGGTACGTAGCCAGCGCGAGCGCTGGAAGAACTGCTGTGTGACTTCCGGGCCTGCCACATTGGCTCCCAGCGGCGTCCATGTCGTATTGAAAAAATAGCCGCCGTGCCCGACCTCCAGCGTGTCATAGGAGGTCGCCGCCAGGCGCGAAAAGAACGAGGCCCCCTCCCGGTCGCCGTACAAGGACATGACCACGGCCGCAACGCCACATTTGCCGTTATTGTTAAAGATGTTTGTAAACGGATTATGAACGCCGTAGGGCAACTCCCCCTTACCGATAAACGAGGCGAAGAAGGTGTAGGTTTTTTCGATAGCCCGATCGACCTCCGGCTCCTTGACGCCGCATTTGCGTGCCAGCAGCATCCCGATGAAGCAGGTCAGGCTGGGCTGGTTGATCTGGGCATAGCCGGGCAGACGGCGCTGCGGGGATACGTTTGCCATCTTGTGGCCCCACAACCCGCCGGCATCCTGCCCCTTGGCCAGGGCCACGGCATACGTCTTGATGGCCGGCCGCACATACTCGTCACCCGTCAACAGATAATATTCGGAAAGCAACAGGCAGGTATACCCCCAATACCAGGCCACATAGCCGCCATCCCGCTTCCCTTCGACAATGTCCATGAGGAAAATATCGGGCTTGGTCCAGTCACTCTTGTGAATGACGTCGCGGACGTAGTCAATGTACTTCTGCTCGCCGGTGGCCAGCAGTCCCAACAGGTCCACATGCAGACAGTTGCCCTCGCCCTTCGTATTGACAAGTCGTTCGGCGGTCTGCGCGATGAGCGCCTCGGTCTTGGGGCTGTTATAGGGCGCTGTGGCGCTGTAGCTGCCAAGCACCTTGAGCTGCAGGTTGACGGTCTTGCCGTCTTTCAACATGAGCGGCAGGACCCCCTTGGCCGCCTCGGTCTCCGCCTGGTCAATCGCGTCGGCGATCTCATGCCGGGCATCCTTCTTGAACGCGACGCCGCCGGCGCCCACAATCACGTCGTTCGTGGTCACCACCCCGTCCGCCGGAGATCCCTTGGCCACTTTGGAAATGGTGATCTCGGTGGCCGCGGGAAAGCCCGCCAACCCCGTCGGACCGAGTTGCCTCACGTAGTCGGCCTGAACACCGGTGGATGCCAGCAACCCGCCCATAACCAACGTCGTTATCAGATTTTTCTTCATATACATAAACGAATCTCTCCTGTTTCTTTTCACTTCACCGGCTCGACAAACTTGCCATCAGTCCATACGGCCTCGAGGGAAGCCCCGTGGTAGGCGCGCATCAGCACGGCGATGTTGCGGTTGTCACCCTTTAACCCGGCGACCGGCGTCGCCAGAATCTTGTCCAGAGGGACCAGCCCTCCTAATGAATGAATGAATGAATGAATGCTAGGAATTTGCTTTTGGGGTGAAGGCCGTTGAAAGAGCGGGTGGCCGGACCGGAGGCGGGGAAAAAGGGGGTTCTTGTCTGCGACAAGGTTTGGATTTCAGAATCAGCGGAAGATCGGACCATTACGGCAAATAAGCACAACCTCCCTCTAACGAGCCGGAATTCTGCCGGTCACATGCGCCAGGTTTTTGCTGCCGGCGATTTCCACACCGTCGGCGAGCACACGCAGTCCGCTGCCACGGCCATAGCGTTTGCCGGTCTTGTCCCATAAGATTGTAAGGTCGCACCCGTGATATCTCACGTTATCGAGGCAGAAATACTCCATGTGTCCCTCCGGCACGAGAGGGTTGACTTCGACGAGATCATCCGCCCGCGGGCGAAGTCCCACCAGCCCGGTGACGACCAAATCGCAGTAGGTCGAGTGATTGTAGTCCCTGCCCCGCGACATCGGGAAAGAACCAGCCATGATCCAGCGCCCGGTGTCGGGATTGAGGGACTCGTCAATCCAAGGAACGGATTTGCCGTCATCCAGCGTGTGGCGATGGCTGCGCGTGTATGCTTTCAGCAGGTCGAAATACTCCTTTTTTCCAACCACTTCCTGCCGGTAGTTGTTGATCACATTGGCCATGGCGGTGAGCGTCTGTGATGTCGCAAACGGCCAGCTCGCACCGCGCCACATGCAGCCGGCTGGATTGATGAAGAACTTCGGATGCCGGCGCTCGGCCACCGACGGGCCATATGAACCGAGGAATCCGTTGGGATCTGTCAACTGGCGCCAGGCTTCTTCATAACCCCGGCCGTCCTCGGGCATGTTGAAATACCACGGCACATAACCGAAAATCTCGCGCACATTGACCAGGTTTCCGGGAGCACAATCCTCGGCGGCCGGATTTTCATACTGGTTCATGGGCGCCAGCGCGTGCCTCATTACCTTGAAGAACTTCGCCTCGTCATCCCACAACCGCGTCTGAAAGTCATCGCGCAAGCGCCGGGCTTCATCCCGGTAGTGATCGGCCAGGTCTTTCTTGCCCGCCATGTCGGCAATCCGGGCAATCGCCATCGCGTCGCCATACCTGTATGAGTTCATCGGCGGCCGGATTCCGGTGCCACCGATGGAAACCTCCTGTCCCTCCCAGGAATCGATCTGCCAGTAGAGACCGTTGTCCAGCAGGCGGCCTGCCTGCCAAGGGCCGCCGGACGGACCTGCTTGTTTCCATGCTTCATGGTTTTTGACCAGGGGATCCAACAACCCGGTGATGAACGGTTTGTCGGCATGGACCAGATAGCTGGCGTGAATGCCGTCGGCAATCCACTGGGAATACACTTTGCTCACGCCGCCCGGATCACCACCCTTGCCAAAGTGGAACCGCGAGTAGTCGTTGATGATCTTCGGATCCCGGATCCAGCGGCCTTCGTAGAGATGATGACCCACCGGGCAGTTGATGGTATTGTAAGCCACGCTCCAGTCCACCTTCGGCAGGAACTCCGTCACAACAAAACCGACGGGTGTGTTCCTGACATGCTTCCGATAGGTCCACCAGCGGAAGTGGTATGTCTCCTCGATGTCCTTTTCGGAACACTCGAAGAGTGGAACGTTTCGTTCCATCCATGCGGCGGTCTGGTCATTGCCGATCACGGTGATCGAACCATCAGCCGGCAAGTTTTCGGCGGTGTCGTCGGGACGCTGGCTGTTGAAGGCGGCCACGTAACGACGCTGCGCGTCCGACTTCAAAATCGCACCCGTTCCCTCCGCGAACAGTGCGCCAAACAAGAACAGGAAGATGGTGCCAATACCGGGCAACGTGTGATGTTTAATCCAAACAGGCTTCGAATGAAAGGGAATCGGCATCCCGTGCATACACCGGAAAGCGAAGGAATGTTTCATGATATGTCTGAAATGAAGAGGCTCCCCAGAGGCCGGGACTTAGCGGAATCAGGAGATTTCGGAGGGAAATACATTCGCCGCGAGCGTAGCTCTCCAGGCCACGGCGGATTTTTGCAATCCCTAACCCCCTGATCATCAATGTTGCTAAAAGGATTTCCTTTGACGTGGTGAAAAAGCCTCCAGCCCTTATGGGAAGAGGATTTGGTGAAGGCGCGCGCGAGAGTTTCTCCCGTGCAAAAATCCGCCGTGTCTCCAGGCCGCTTTGCCAAGATTTCTTTTGACTGCGGTTTTTCGGCGGCAGGGCTTCCTGCCAGTCAGGTGTATTCGAGAACCAGAATGCGGACGTTGTCCAACTGGATTTCCTCGGGTTTCCATGCAGGACTCTGGTCGAACCAGTCTGGGTCGAGATCGGATGGATTCCGGGGACGGTGGAACCAGTCGAGATCCGGTTCGTCGTCGGGGATCCACTCCTTGATCGCCTGTCAGGGAGGCTCGATGGGCTCCATCGTCCCGATGTCGAAGGGTGGTGGGCGTGGGAGCTGGATGATTGCTTCCCACAAACCGTGGAGGCGGAGGAGAAATTCGATCTGCTCGGGGCGCTTGAAGCCTGCTTTGCGCTGCTCCGGGGCGCTGGCGTGTTGGTAAAGGCTCAGCAGATTGTAGGTGAAGCACACACTCAGGAACGCACTCTCGGTGGCGTAGAAGTCCTGCATGCAGAAGCCGTCGGCTTGCAGGTCGTTTTTGAGTGCTTCGATGTGTTGCTCGCAGCAGGCGCGCTGGTTGTAGTCGCGCCAGAGTTCCGCGCCGTCGCCTTGGCGGTTGGTAACGAAAACCCGGAAGGTGTAGCCATCCACGTCGATGAGCCGACGGCCCACGGCGCTTTTGTTTTCACGGATGCGCTCGCGGATGGTGTAGGTGAATCGCATCAGCCCGCTGATCTACCCGGCCAGCCCAATCTTCTCGAAGAAGGCGATGAGGCTGACCAGACCGCCGAAGGGCGTGATGGGTTTCGCGGTGGAAGTGAGCCGGACTTGCCGTCCGGGGAAGATAGGATTACAAGAACTTTGCATCGTTTGGTGAAGGGGTGTGGTGTGCGGTTATTCGACACAACCCTTCTACCACATGGCCTGTAGCCAAACGATGCCTTATCCAACTTCGGTTTTCGGGTTTAGACGCAAGGCGATAGACGGATCTCGGGCCTGAAATCAAGCAGGGAGACCCCGCCAACTGGATTGGCGAAATCTCCCCGTCTGTTCACTGGTGGTCTAAGCCGGAGTATTAGAAACTCATTCCTCAGACTTAAGTGATTGATTGTCAAGTGGTGGAGGCGAGGGGAGTCGAACCCCTGTCCGAAACGCCGTCAACACTGGCATCTACACGTTTAGCATGATGTCTGGAGCTTCGGACGGGCTGGGCCCTCATGCAGCGTTGCCCGTCCTAGAAACCTGTTTGATCTCGGAAAGTAGCCCGGTTACCCGACTTCAATCCCAGCCTGCTAAGTGTTCGCCTTCCCCCTCAGCAGGTGTCGGGGTTCAGACGTGGTCGTCAATTAAGCGGCCAGTGCGAGCTCGTTAGAGTCTGCATTTATTTGTTTTGAGCGGCTTTTTTAAGAGGCCAACCGATCAACCTCTACGTGCAACCAGCGCGTCAAACATCCCGTCGAAACCAGAACGCCCCCGTCACTTGTGACAGCGGCAAGATGCACCGGGAAACGGATTAATCAATCGGAATTCAACAATTCATCGACGGCGGGCTTATTGTCGGCGGTCGGAGAGAGATCCAGCGGTCCGGTGATCCGTGCCTGCAGTGGTGTGATCAGGCCGGTGTCGAGTCGATAAATCCAGCTGTGGATCGAGATCGCCTGGCCGCGTTCCCAGGCGTCTTCGAGGATGGTGGTGTGGGCGACATGGCCGGCCTGGGCAAGCACGTTGAGCTCGCAAAGCCGGTCCACCGCCGCTTCGGGCGACAGCGTGGCGAGTTCCTTGCGGTGCATCCGGCTGAGCGAGCGGATGCCGGCGAGCCAGTTGTCGATCATCCCGTGGCGGAGATTGTCCAGCGCGGCCTGCACGCCGCCGCAGCCGTAGTGGCCGCAGATGATGATGTGGCGGACCTTCAGGACATCCACCGCGTATTGGATGACGGCGAGCACGTTGAAATCCGTCTCTGCCACGACGTTCGCGACATTGCGGTGGACGAAAATCTCGCCCGGCGCGAGGCCGGTGATCTGGTTGGCGGGCACGCGACTGTCCGAGCAACCGATCCAGAGGTATTCCGGGCTCTGCTGGTTTGCGAGTTTGCGGAAGAAGTCCGGGTCGCTGGCGTTGATCGAGTTCGCCCAGGCGCTGTTGTTTGCCAAGAGGTGTTTGAGGGAATCCATGGGCGTCGGGAGGATTCAAGCGGCATCTGGCGCTGCCGTCCATCGCGGGTTGAGCTAATTTTTCCGGTCTCCGCCGGACCGCGAAATACTTGGACAAAAAAGTTGCGGATCGCCGCGGTAAACCGAAGAAACCAGCACGGCGATGGAACCCACGGGGCGCGAGATGAAATGGAATTATCCCAAGGAACTGCCGGTGGTCGAACACCGGGAGGAAATCCTCGCGGCCATCCGCGCGCATCCGGTGGTGGTCGTCGTCAGCGAAACCGGCTCGGGAAAAACCACCCAGCTGCCGAAAATGGTCGCCGAAGCGCTCGGTGACGATGGTGGGCGCATCGGCTGCACCCAGCCGCGGCGGCTCGCGGCGGCCAGCGTCTCCAAGCGCGTGGCCGAGGAGCTGCAGGTCCCGCTCGGAGATTACGTCGGCTACCAGGTCCGCTTCGAGGACCGCACCTCGCGGGAGACGCGGATCAAATTCATGACCGACGGCATCCTGCTGGCGGAAACCCAGGGCGACCGTGACCTCAAACAATACGAGGCGCTCATCCTCGACGAAGCGCACGAACGCTCGCTCAACATCGACTTCCTGCTAGGCTACGTGAAGCGCCTGCTGGAGCGCCGCAAGGACCTGAAACTCGTCATTTCCTCCGCCACCCTCGACGCCGGATCGTTCGCGGAGTTCTTCTCCTTCAACGGCGTGCCCGCGCCGGTCATCGAAGCACCGGGCCGGATGTTCCCCGTCGCGGAATTCTTCCTGCCGCCCTTCGACGACGAGGATCTCGCCCAACATGTCGCCCGCGCCGTGGACTATCTCGGCGACGTCGAACCGAACGGCGATGTCCTGATTTTCCTCCCCGGCGAGCGCGAAATCCGCGAGTGCGCCGACGTCCTCGACGGCCGCCAATACCGCAGCACCGAAGTGCTGCCGTTGTTCGCCCGCCTCGGCCTCGGCGACCAGCAGCGTGTTTTCAATCCCGGCAACAAGCGCCGCCTCATCCTCGCCACTAACGTCGCGGAAACCTCGCTCACCATCCCGCGCATCGCCTGCGTGATCGACTCCGGCATCGCCCGCGTCAGCCGCTGGAGTCCGGGAAAAGGCGTGCAGCGCCTGCAAATCGAGCCAGTCAGCCAGGCCAGCGCCCGCCAGCGGAAAGGCCGCTGCGGTCGTGTTAGGGACGGCGTCTGCGTCCGGCTCTACGAGGAAACCGAACTCACGGAGCGCCCGGAATTCACCGATCCGGAAATCCGCCGCAGTTCCCTGGCAGGCGTGATCCTGCGGATGAAAGCGCTCAACCTGCCGGAGATCGACGAGTTCCCGTTCCTCGATCCACCGTCGCCCAAAGCCGTTTCCGAAGGCTACCGCACCCTGCGCGAGGTCAACGCGCTTGATCGGGAAAAACGCCTCACCGACTACGGCCGCCAGATCGCGCGGCTGCCGGTCGATCCGCGGTTAGGCCGCATGCTCATCGAAGCGCGCAAGGAGCACTGCCTGGCGGAAGTCCTGCCCATCGTCGCCGCGTTGGAGTCGAGCGACCCGCGCGAGCGCCCGGCGGAAAAGGCCCGCGAGGCCGATGCCGCACACGCCCGTTGGAAGGACGGTGATAGCGATTTCATCTCACTCCTCCGCCTCTGGAACGACCTCGCGAAATTCCGCGACAACCGCGGCCGCTGGCAGCGCAACGCCCTGCGGAAATTCTGCGGTCCCGCCTTTCTCAACGCCCGCCGCGTGATGGAGTGGGCGAACGTCCGCGACGAGCTCGCCGATCTGTTGGAGCGCGAGTGGAAGCTCAAGATCGGCGGAATCGGCGACGATCTATCCGGCGCGGCGAACTACGCCACGCTCCACAAGGCGCTGCTCGCCGGCGTGCCGCGGCAGTTCGGCGTGTGGGACCGCGAGTCGAAATCCTACCGCAGTGCGAACGGCGGCTTCTTCGCGGTGTTCCCCGGCTCCGGCCTGTTTGCATTGCCCAAGCGCTTCGAGTGGGTGATGGGCATGGAGCTCGTCGAAACCTCGCGGCTGTGGGCGCGGCGAGTTGCCAGGATCGACCCCGCGTGGGTCGAGCAAGTCGCGCCGCACCTTTGCAAGAGCAAGTATGGCGAGGCGCATTGGGACGAAGCCCAGGGCGCGGTCTATGGCAAGGAAACCGTGATTTGCGGCGGCCTGCCCGTCGTCGCCGGGCGGCGGATTCACTACGGCCGCGTCGATCCGAAGGCGGCTAGAACAATTTTCCTGCGGGAAGGCATCATCGGCAACGGCCTGCGGAAGCGCTGCAAGTTCCTCGACCACGTGCTCGAAATGCGCGGCGAGATCGAGGCGATCGAACAGAAACTCCGCCGCCCCGGCGGCTTGTGGAGCGACGAGGCGGTGCTGCGGTTTTACGAGGAGCGCATCCCCGAGGACATCAACACCGCCGCCGCGTTTCACAAGTGGCTGGAGAAAAACGAGGACGTCCTGATGCTCGGCGTCGGCGACGTGGTGGACGAGGATCTCGAATACCTCGGCCTCGCCGGTTTCCCCGACAGCATCACCCACGGCGGCCAGGAATACTCGCTCTACTATCACACCGCACAGGGCGAGCGCGACGACGGCGTGACGCTCGGTGTTCACGTCGATCAACTGCCGAAACTCCCCGACTGGCTGCCCGCCTGGGGTGCCGATGGCAACCTGCGCGAGCGCGCGGAGATCCTGCTGCGCTCGCTGCCGAAGGACTACCGCCGTATCTGCCAGCCCATCGGCCCTGCGGCTGAAAGCTTCGCCGAGCTCTGGAGTTTCGCACCCAAGGACCGCTCGATCTATCATGCTCTATCCGAGCACATGAAGGACCGCAACGGAGTCTATGTCCCCGTCGGCGAATTCGACACCAGCAAGCTCCCGCCCGAGCTCGTCACGAAAATCTGGGTCTGCGATGACGACGCCAACGAACTCGCGATGGGCGACGACGTGGCCGTGCTCAAGCTCCAGCTTGCCGACCGCATGCGCGTCCGCTTCGAGGCCGCCGCGAATGCCGACATCGAGCGCAAGGGCCTCAGCACCTGGGACGGCGAAAGCCTGCCGGAGCTCGTGATGACACCCGGCGGCGCGGCCTATCCGGCGCTGGTGGACGAGGGCAAAACCGTCGGCGTCCGCGCCTTCACCTGCGCCGCCGAGGCAGCGGAATCCCACCGCGCGGGCGGCGCGCGGCTGCTGTGGTTGGCCCACGCCGACCAGGTCGCCTACCTGAAAAAGAAATTCCCGCTCGGTCTGATGGCCAAGGTCGAGCTGCCGCGCCTCGGTCCCGGCGGCACCACGCTGGACACGCTTATCCTGCTCGCCGCGGAAGGAGCCGCGAGAGGGGCTTTCCCGCGCTCGCCCGACGAGTTCGCCGCGCTCAAGGAGCAGGCGAGGGGACACTGGTATGAAGCCGCCGCCGTGATGGGCAAGGCGATGGACGAGATCTTCGAAATCCTGCCGGAAATCCAGCGCTGGATCGCCGCCAACCGCCAGGACCGCAACCTCGGCGAGATCGCGGAGGATCTGGAGGAGCAGCTCGCCTGGCTTTTCCGCAAGGACTTCGCCTGGCGCACCGGCTTCGCCGGCCTGCGCGAATACCCGCGCCGTCTGCGCGCCATCCGCTCGCGGCTAGGTCGGCTTTCCTCGCTGCCCATCGTCAAGGATCTGGAGAAAATGCAACGCCTCCACCGCCTGTGGCAGCCGTGGTTCCAGCGCTGGACCGCCAAGCCCGAAGATCCGCGCTTCTGGCCGCACGGCTGGGCGCTGGAGGAATTCCGCGTCTCGCTTTTCGCCCCGGACATCCCGCTGCTCGGCAAGGTTTCCGAGAAGCGGATCGAAGAGATGATTTTCGGCTAACGACGTCAGGCTTGTCGTCCTCCCCGGAGCAAGGTGACGGCAAGGGGGACGATGATCAAAATGGCCGTGACGAAACAAAAAGTGATGTCCGCGACGAAAGTGGGATGGGACTCGGTATTCAAATGATTGAGGACTGCCGACGCGGCGAGCACGCTTCCAACAAACAGATGGAACGGCCCAAGCAAAACGATCAGCCCTTGAAAGAACGCGGGGCGGAGGCAGGCAAGCGCCGATGCGATGCCGATGGAAGAGGATTTTTTTTCGTTAAAATGTTAAAATCGATTGGTGCTGGTTGATCGGGCGATGTTCCGACATCGCCTGTTTGAACAAACGTTTCAAATCAACCAACACCA
>NZ_JBIKBQ010000135.1:0-9934 GCF_058122085.1 Luteolibacter sp.
GCGAAGGAGGAAGCCTTCTTGGCCTTCGTAGCTTCAGCGAAGTAGGCGGCGTAGACTGGAGGGCGGGGAAATGGGGGGTGATCCCGCACGCATCGTCGAGTGGGTGGAGGAGGCCTACAACCAGACCAACCGCCTGATGCAGCTCACCGGCCTGCGGGGGTGATGCCCTCCTTCGGAAATCCCCGCAATGATCCGCTGGCGCTTTCGGGAGCGTGCTGGTGTCGGTAGGCTCCAGGGGTGACGCTCATGATCCGGCGGAAAATGCGGCTAAAATGGCTGTGGTCGAAAAAACCGGTTTCGAGCGCGATCGCGGTGATGGTTAGATCGGTGGTTTCCAGCAGGCGGCAGGCGGCGTTGGTGCGCACCCGCAGCAGGTATTCGTGCGGAGTGGTGCCGAACATCCGTTGGAATTTCCGGTTGAACTGGCTTTTCGACAGGGAACCGGCCGCCGCCAGGTCGGCTATTTGCAAATTCTCGGCATGCCGCTTGTGCATGGTGTGAAGCGCTTCGCCCATGCGCCCGTAGGCACCTGGCACCGCACCCTTTTTGTCCAGTTCGCGGTAAATGCCCGCCAAGCCGATGATCTTGCCATCCCGGTCGCGCACCGGCACTTTGCTGTAGAGAATCAGGTTTTCCGAACCCGCCTCCTCCGGCGCGGCAGCGATGGCATTGAGAATCGGCTGCCCGGTGGCCATCACGCGCCGGTCGCCCTCCACATAGCTCCGCGCACGGTCGGGCGGCCAGAAGTCGAAGTCGGTTTTTCCAAGCGTTTCCTCTTCCGTGGCGGCACTGCAGAACTCACAGGCACGCCGGTTGTGCATGACGAATCGCCCTTCCAGATCCTTCATGAAAAAGGCCACGTCCGGCAACAGGTCGAGCAGAAGCCCGAAGGTGCCGTGCCAATCCATCTTCGCGAAAAAATCCTGCCGCAGTTGGAGTGGGTCCATGCGCCAAAAATACACAAACACGCGCTGCCAATACAAGCCAGAGTTCGGAAAATGACCCAGAGTCCGCATCGTTCATGAATACAACCCCTCCCCTATCCCGCCGAAGTTTCATCCGCAAGGCCGCTGCCACCGGCGCCTTCATCGCCGCGCCTCAGATCGTGCCGTCCTCGGTGCTCGGGCGCGAGGGCAATACGGCACCCTCGGAGCGCATCCGCGTCGGTTTCATCGGCATCGGCCAGCATGGATTCGATTGGAACCTGCCGCCCTATCTCGCGCACAAGGACGCACAAGTCGTCGCCGTCTGCGACGTGGACCGCCAGCGTATGCAACGCGCCGCCCAATTCATCAACCGCCGCTACGGCAACACGGACTGCAAGTCGTTCCCCGATTTCCGCGAGTTGATCGCCCGCGATGACATCGACGCGGTGATGATTTCCACCCCGGACCACTGGCACACGCAGATCAGCATGATGGCCATGCTCGCCGGCAAGGACGTGCAATGCGAAAAGCCCACCCTGACCATCAACGAAGGCAAGGCCCTCGTCGATTGCACCCGCAAGCTCAAGAAGGTGTTCCAAACCAGCACCGAAGACCGCTCGATTCCCGTTTACCACCGCATGGCCGAACTCGTCCGCAACGGGCGCATCGGGAAACTCCAGCGCATCGAAGTCATTTTGCCGAAACAGCCCGGACAACCAGGTGACCCCACCCCGCAACCGGTGCCGGAGCACCTCGACTATGAAATGTGGTTAGGCCCGGCACCGCAGGCACCCTACACCAGAGACCGCATCCATTACAACTTCCGTTGGATCGAGGACTACTCGGGCGGCATCATCTGCGATTGGGGGACCCACCTCTTCGATACCGCGCAATGGGCCAATGACACCGAACTCAGCGGTCCAGTGGAAGTCGAGGGCACCGGAACTTATTGGAGCGGTGGCCTCTTCAACACCGTCAAGGACTACGATGTCACCTTCCGCTACGAGAATGGCGTCCTCATGACCTGCAAACCGGGAAACCCGAGCATCAAGTTCATCGGCAGCGACGGCTGGGTCGGCAATACCGGCTGGCGAGGTCCGTTGGAAGCCAGCTCGGATAAAATCCTCAACTCGGTCATCGGACCGCAGGACATCCATCTCTACACCAATCCAGCCGGCGAGCACGATGACTTCCTGCAATGTGTCCGCTCCCGCAAGGATCCGTATTTCCCGGTCGATATCGGCCACCGAATCAGCACGGTCTGCCACCTCGCCAACCTCGCGATCAAACTCGGACGGAAACTCAAGTGGGACCCGGTGGCCGAACGATTCACGGGCGATGCCGAAGCGATCGCGCTGATGGACCGCCCGCGCCGCGACCCCTGGCAGTTGCCGAGTTGCCCCCCCTGACGGTTGCCAATGGTATCCTGATTCCCACCAATCCAACAAAATGAACCACCATCCTTCAAGAACTCTTGCCAGACGCGCTCTTGCCATCCTCGCCACCAGCCTCGTTGCCACCGCCGCCGCAATGGCGAATCCCTTCTTCGCCTTCGACAACGGGCTCGGCGGAAAGTCGCCCGCCGAGCAGGCCGCACTCCTGAAAGAACTCGGCTACGACGGCATCGGCTACACCGGCACCGGAAATTTCGCCGCTCGAAAAAAGGCGTTCGATGAAAAGGGGCTGAAAATCTTCAACCTCTACGTCCACTCTGACGTGGACAAGCCGGATGCCTACGAAGCGGGTTTGAAGGATGCCATCCCTCAACTCAAGGGCACCGGCGTGGATCTTTGGCTTACCCTGCGCGGCAAGGCTCCCGACGACACCGCCGCCGTCCGCGTCGTCCGGGACATCGCCGATCTGGCCGCCGCCTCCGGAGTGCGGGTCGTCCTCTACCCGCACTTGGACTACTTCGTCCAAACAGCCGACGAGGCGCTGCGCATCGTCAAGCAGGTGGATCGCCCGAATGTCGGCCTCACGATCAACCTCTGCCACGAACTCATCGCCGGCAACGCGGACCGCATGGATGCCATCGTAGAAGCCTGCGCCCCCCATCTCTTCTACGTCTCCATCAACGGCGCGGATCGCAAGGGTGCCTGGCGCGAATTGATCCGCCCGCTCGACGAAGGAAATTTCGACGTCCCCGGTTTTCTCAAATCCCTTGATGCCGTGGGCTACAAGGGGCCGGTCGGCCTGCAATGCTTCCAAGTCCCCGGCGCACCCCATGAACACTTGAAGCGTTCCATCACCCGCTGGAAGGAAATCCGCGGCCCGCTCGCCGGACCGGCGAATCCCTCTTTGGGGTCGGTCCCCGCAGTGTAACATTCTTTGGGGTCGGTCCCCGCAGTGTAACATTTTGCCATCAAAAATGGCGCATTTGTTCTGCTGCGGGGACCGACCCCAGAGCCGCCGTTCCCTTACGTCATGGCGAGGTTTGACGCGGAGTTTTTCGAGCTTTGAGTTGGGGCGGCGGGCGTGACATCCCAAGAATCTGACAGTGAAAATCTGTGCTTTTCACCGGAAAAGCTTTGCCGCCCCCGGCCACTTGCTACAAGAATTCCCACAAAACCCCATCAAAAGCCTTTTATTGGATGAAAACACTACTTTCCCCCTTACCCCTGTGGCTCGCGATTGCGTCGCTCGTCTCTCCTCTCACTGCCCAGAGTGTCAGCGAATTGGAATTGGAAAAATCCTCAACCCTCAATGTTTGGGAAAGTGTCACGATCACACCCGAGATGATCAGCGGCTCAGGCAAGCTCCTGGTGCCGACTTCGGGCTCGCAGCAGTTTTATCGGATGAAAGTGCGCCTGCTGGAGTCTCCAACGATATCCAACCCACCGCCAGCCACCACTGGCATTGAGGAAGGTGAGTCGGTGACCTTCACGGTGGATTCGCAAGGTGAGGGGCTGACCTACCAGTGGTATCTGGGGCAGAGTGGAGACACCTCACAGGCAATCCAAGACGCCACCTCGCAGACCTACAACACAGGCGCTCTTACTGAGGATACTTCCTACTGGGTGAAGGTCACCAATGTTGCCGGCAGCATCAATTCTGAGACCGTAGCGGTGACCATCAACCGCCCACCCACGATTGGCAGCCAACCCACTTCGCAGTCGATAGTAGCAGGCAGCACCGCCACGCTTACGGTCAGCGCCACGGGTTCCGCGCATTTCACCTACCAGTGGTATCGGGGCAACCTCGGCGCGACCACTGCCCCCGTAGGAACCAATTCACCCACCTTCACCACCCCGGCACTCGCGGTGACCACGAAGTATTGGGTTAAAATTTCCAACGCGTTTGGCGAAATTCAATCCAGCTCGGTCACCGTCACGGTGCAGGCCAACACCGCGCCGACGATCTCCGATATCGCGGCACAAAGCATCAACGCAGGTGGTAATACGGGAGCACTCGCCTTCACGATTGGCGATGCACAGACCGTGGAGTCCTCCCTCACGCTCAGCGGTAGCAGCAGCAATACGACTCTAGTTCCCAATGCCAACATTGTCTTCGGCGGCAGCGGAGCAAGCCGCACGGTCACAGTGACCCCAGCCATCGGTCAGAGCGGCACGGCGACGATCACGGTGACGGTGAGCGATGGTTCTTTGACTGCGAGCGACACCTTTGTTTTGACGGTCGTCAATGCCCCCGCCGCTCCCACCGGCTTCGCGCTGATCCCGGCGGGTGTCTTCACCATGGGCGATGCGCTGGATGGTGATTCGAATGCCCCCACCCACACGGTGACCGTCAGCGCGTTTTACATGGCGCAGAATCTGGTGACCAAGGCGGATTGGGACACGGTGCGGACGTGGGCCATCAGCAACGGCTACAGCGATCTCGAGGCCGGCGCGGGCAAGGCCAGCAATCATCCGGTGCAGAGTATTACGTGGTACCAGATGGTGAAGTGGTGCAACGCCCGCAGCCAGCAGGAGGGGCTGACGCCGGTGTATTACACCAACGACGCGCAGACGACGGTTTACAAGACGGGGGATGTGAATGTGACCAACGCGCAGGTCAAATGGGCCGCCAACGGCTACCGCCTGCCGACTGAGGCGGAGTGGGAAAAAGCCGCGCGCGGCGGCTTGAGCGGCAAGCGTTTCCCGTGGGGCGACATGATCAGCCATAGCCAGGCAAATTATTACGCGTCTTCTAGCTACAGCTATGATTTGAGCGGAGCGGTGAATATTTATCACCCTACCTATGCCACAGGCTCGGAGCCCTACACCTCGCCGGTGGGAAGTTTTGCGGCGAACGGCTATGGGTTAAACGATATGGCGGGCAATGTCTGGCAGTGGTGCTGGGATTGGTATGGAACCTACGACACTGGCACACCGACCGATCCAAGGGGTGTGAGCTTGGGCGCGGACCGGGTGGGTCGGGGCGGCGCTTGGGACGATGGCGCGTTCGCCTGCCGCGTCGTGCACCGCGACTACGTCTACCCGTCCTACTCCGGCGACGGCCTCGGTTTTCGTGTCGCCCGCAGTTCAGTTCCCTAAAGCCAGCAGCAGCGGAGCGACCCTCCGTCGCCGCAGGCTATGGCGGGCAAGACGGAACGAAGTGGCCAAGTGAGGGACGAACGCAGTGAAGGGAGCGGAGCGGGGAGAAGGATGCCGCTTCAAGCTTGCGGGGCCGGCCGAATGTGGAGGCGGTGCTGCATTGGAATAACTGCGGGCGGAACTTCCAGCCCCTGAAGACGTGACAGCCTCCCCGGCGGTTCTTGCCGATGGTTACGGTGTCCTCGCAGCGGAAAGACTCATGGTCCTTCTTTTCCTGAATGATTTATTGCTCCAATGTTTTGTTGCACTCATCTTCACGGAATCCCTGACAAGTCATCCGTCTGAAAATCGACGGCGGAACAAGCAACCCCGTCATGGCGTCCACGGATTCAGGATCGGTACATCCTCGGGAAAGTCCTCGGTATTGCGGGTGACAAGGGTGAGTTGGTGCTGGAGGGCGGTAGCGGCGATGAGGCTGTCCATCGCGGGAAGTTTGCGGCCCGCGCGCTGATGCTTGGCGTAGAACACGGCCCAGGTGTGGCTCACGGCGAAGTCCACGGGAAGAATGCGCCCGGCCGCCCACCGCTCGATGCGCTGATACCATTGTTCGATTTCTTGTCGGCGCTTGCCCCGGTCCATCAGATGGATCCCTTTGAGCATCTCGCCGAGCGAAAGGCTGGAAATGGCGAGTTCCGCATCGTGATCCGCAAGCCATTGAAGCACGGAAGCGTCTGGCTTTGGCTTGGATGATTCGCAGAGGACGTTGGTGTCAACGAGGTAAGACATGGCCGATTACTGAAAACTGATGTCACGGGCGGGACTGCTGTCGCGCTCGATTTTCCACCCCTTCACCGGGCAATCCCGAAGGATATCCGCGAGTTTTTCCTGAGGCTGAAGCCGGGCGTAGGTCTCTGCGGAAACAACCACCGCAATTGGCTTTCCATGCCGGGTGATCGTTTGCGCACCGTGCTTGAGCACGGTCTCAAGCAGTTCGCTGAGCCGGTTTTTAGCATCTTGCAGAGGCCACGTGGTTTCCATAAGCGATCCTTAGCACGGGAAATCTAGCTTGACTAGCTCGTTTTTACGGCGACTCGCCAAGCCGCCACCGCATAGGCGCGCAGCGGATTGGCCGAGGCAAGGTCAAGGACCGACTCGTCGTGGGCCAGCAGGACGATCAGGTTCCACTGGTGGCTGCGGAACCCCTCGACCACCTTCTGCCGCCCGCGGCTCATATTCAGAACATTTGATCGCGGCTGATTCTCATCAAGTCCCTACTCAAACATCGTCCGCCGGCTCTATCACTCTTCCAGCCACCGTCCCAGCGATTCTTCTAACTCTTCGTTGCGCCTGATGTTGAACGACTCCCCGGCGGCGACGGTGACGCGGCGGCCGGCGCTGTTTTGGAAATGGAGCAGCACCGGCGTGGCTCCGGGATGGTTGGCGAGGGCGAGCTTGATCTCGATGAGGTCGCGCTCGCTGTGGCGCGTCGTCCAGAGCATGAGTTCGAGCGGGCCTTTGTTGTTGGCCGCGACCCGCTTGGGCTTGAGCTCGGAGAGTTCGTAGCCGGTGATGCGGCGGCCGCCGGTGCGGTCGTCCATCTGGATGTTGCCTTTCAGCCGGATGATTTTGCCGGGGTCCAGCAGTCCGGCGTCGCGGGCGGGGACGAAGGTTTCCCCCCACAGCATGATCTCGCAACTGCCGGTGAAATCCTCCAGGATGAGCACGCCGAAGGGTTTGCCGGTCTTCGTCATCTTCGCATCCAGCGAGCGGACCATGCCGGCGAAGGGGAAGCGCTCGCGGGCATTGGATAGATCGAGGTCGTCGATGAGTCCGAGCCTGCGGTACTTGTTGGAGTCGATGACGCTGCGGAACTTGTCGAGCGGGTGGCCGGTGACGTAGAAGCCTAGCAGTTCCTTCTCGTGGGCGAGGCGCTCGTCCTTGCTCCATTCCTCCACGGTCGGCACGGAGGAGCGGCTGGATTTCGTTTTCGCCGGGGCGGAGAACTCCATGGAGTCGAACATCGAGACCTGCCCGGACGCGCGGTCGCGCTGGGCGGACGAGGCGGAGGCGACGACTTGTTCGAGCCGGGCGCACATCCCGGCGCGGGTTTCTCCGGTCCAGTCGAGCGCGCCGGCTTTGGCGAGGTTTTCGAGAATGCGCTTGTTGACGACCTTGGAATCGAGGCGCGAGGCGAAGTCGTCGAGCGAGGTGAACGCGCCGTTTTTATTGCGGTCCTCGATGGCGATGGCCATCGCTCCCTCGCCGCAGTTCTTGATGGCGGCGAGACCGTAGCGCACGCCTTTCGAGCCGTTGAGCAGGGTCTCGGGAGAGAAGCGGAGTTGCGAGGCGTTGAGATCCGGCGGCAGGATTTCCAGTCCCATGCGGTGGCATTCGGAGACGAAGACGCCGATCTTGTCGGTGTTGTGGATTTCGTTGGAAAGCAGCGCTGCCATGAACTCGACCGGGTGGTTCGCCTTCAGATAGGCGGTCCAGTAGGAAATGTGGCCGTAGCAGGCGGAGTGGGATTTGTTGAAGCCGTATCCGGCGAACATCGCGATCTTGTCGAAGATCTGGTCGGCGAGCTTCTTGCCGATGTTGTTGGTCTTCTCCGCGCCTTCGACGAATTTGGCGCGCTGTTTCTCCATCTCGACCGGGTCCTTCTTGCCCATCGCGCGGCGCAGAAGGTCGGCGCCGCCGAGCGAGTAACCGGCGAGCACCTTGGCGGCGTTCTGGACCTGTTCCTGATAGATCATGACGCCGAAGGTGTCGCCGCAGACGCTTTCCAACAGCGGGTGCTCGTACATCGCGCGGGTGCGGCCTTTTTTCACGTCCAGCATCTGGTCGATGAACTGCATGGCTCCCGGGCGATAGACGGCGAGAAGGTCGATGATGTCGTCGATCTTCTCGATGGCATACTTGCGGCAGGTCTCGACCATGCCGCCGGATTCCAGCTGGAACACGCCCATCGTCTCGCCGCGGTTGAGGAGCTCGAAGGTTTTCCAGTCCTCCAGCGAAACCGTCTCGATCGCGAAATCCGGCGTGTGCTTGCGGATGTGCTGCACCGCTTCCTGAATGACGGTGAGGTTCTTCAGTCCGAGGAAGTCCATCTTGAGAAGGCCGACATCGGTGATGGCCTTCATGTCATACTGGGTGACGACTTCGCCTTCGTTTCCGCGGGTGAGCGGAACGTGTTCGTCGAGCGGGCGGTCGCCGATCACCACGCCGGCCGCGTGGACGCCGACGTTTCTAGCAAGCCCTTCGAGCTTGGTCGCGTAGCTCCAAAGCTGCTGGTAGGTGGTGCTGCTCTCGATGAGCTCTTTCAGCTCGGGCTTCGATTCATACTCGTCCTTGAGTTTGATGTCGGGTTTCGCCTCGATCATCTTGGCGATGCGGTCGCCCTCGCCGTAGGAAATTCCCATGACGCGGCAGACGTCGCGCAGCACGCTCTTCGCGCCTAACTTGCCGTAGGTGATGATGTGCGAAACGCTGCGCTCGCCGTATTTCTTCCGCACGTAGGCGATGACCTCGACGCGGCGGCTCTGACAGAAGTCGATATCGACGTCGGGCGGGCTGACGCGTTCCGGGTTGAGGAACCGCTCGAACAACAGGCCGAAGCGCATCGGGCAGATGTCGGTGATGCCCATGGCATACGACGCCAGCGAGCCAGCCGCCGAGCCCCGGCCGGGGCCGACCGGGATGTCGTTGTCGCGCGCCCACTGGATGAAGTCGGCGGTGATGAGGAAGTAGGATGCGAATCCTAACTGGTTGATCGTATCGACCTCGTATTTCAGCCGGTCGGCGATTTCCGCGCTCGCCGCCTTTTCCGCGCCGTAGCGCTTCACCAAGCCGTCGCGGCAGACCTTCATCAGGTATTCCTCGCGCGGGCTGCCGTCGGGCGTGCCGAACTGCGGGTATTTCTCCGAGCTGGTAGAATCGAGCTTGATAGAGACATTGCAGCGTTCGGCGATTTCCAGCGTTGCGTCGCATGCGCCTGGCACGTCGGCGAAGATCTCGCGCATCTGCTCGGCGGTTTTGAAATAGACTTCCGGCGAGTAGTGCATCCGGTTTTCATCGATCACCAGGTTTCCGGTGCCGATGCAGATCATCACGTCGTGCGCCTCGTGATCGAACTTGTTGAGGAAATGCACGTCGTTCGCGGCGACGACCTTGAGGTCCATTTCCCTGGCGAATTTCAGCAGGGAAGGGGTGACCAGTCGCTGCGGTTCGAGGCCGTGGTTGTGGATCTCGACGTAGGTGTTTTCCTTGCCGTAAATGTCCACGATTTCGCCGAGCGTCTCGCGGGCCTTTTCCTCGTCGCCGGCGCGCAGCCACTCGTTGACCGGGCCGGAAATGCAGCCGGTGAGGCAGATGATACCCTTGGAATATTGCCGCAGCGTGTCGCGGTCCACGCGGGGTTTGCCGTAGTAGAGGCCTTCGAGATTTCCCTTGGAAACGAGCTTGCTGAGGTTGTCCCAGCCCTCGTTGTTCTCCGCGAGCAGCGTCATGTGGGTGGCG